>JAXDLF010000107.1:0-3077 GCA_034666765.1 Chloroflexota bacterium | reverse complement strand
GCACCGGTGATCGCACCGCGCCGGTAGCCGCTGCCGCGGCCCGTCAGCTCGCCGGTATCGGAGAGTCCCTCGGAGAAGGCCATGCTGACTCCCGCGCCGATCGCCGTTGCCAGCCCGGCGAAGAACGCGTACCGCGTCTGGTGAGTGGCCAGCGCAACCGCGAAGATCGGAGCCAGGGTCGACAGCGAGCCGTCGATCAGACCGGTCAGCGCCGGCTGCACGCGCTGGAGAACGAACGACTTCTCCCCGTCTGGGCTCGAGGCGGTTGTGGCCGCGGCGCCCGACATCCGCGCGCGAGCTCCTCCGAATGTCTTGGCGAGGATGAGCGGCAGGCCGCGTCGGCGACGCAATTGCTCGCAACGCCCGACCTCGACGGAATCCCGCTCGGGGGTGTCCTCGGCGCGCTGGCCGTCAGATAGCAAGATCCGCTCCATCATTCCCCTCCGAATCGATGCGGCGCGTTCGAGAGGAACGATTGCGGCCGCGAGCGCCTGCGGCATCGCAGCCAGCGGCGATCCTGGCTTACGGCTAGCCGAACCTTGCACGTTCTCGCTAGCCCCAATGCGAACCGCCGCCGGCGCGTCTACGTTGGGGTCACCGGGCCGGAGGCCGTCGACTGCCCGTTGTGCGCCGGTACGACGACGCTGGAAGAGGGCGGTTCTATCCGTGCTCGCTTACGAGGTCCTCAGCGGCGTGGGTCGCTCTCGCGTGCAAGACGCACGGCGAATGAGTCGACCTTCTGGACGACCACATAGCGTGCAAACTCGGTCACGACGTTTTCAATCTCGGGGTTCTCGTGATCGAGCGCAAGCGCAAAGTGCGTCGAGTTGGATCGAACCGATTCGTATTCGGGCTTGGTCATCTCGATCGGCTTCGTACATTCGCCATCGCCGCATTCGCACACGAATGCCGTCACCTCACCGAAGCCGAAGCTGCGGCTCGCGCCATCGATCCACTCATTCTGGACGCGGAAGCGCACCTCATTGTGCGCCTCTTGTTCACGCCAGTTCACCCTCGTGCACGCTGGGTGCGGGCGAGCCGCGCAGCGGCGCAAACGCCGAACGACTCGCGAAGCGCGATGGCGCCGAGCACGTCGACCACGAGCGCCCGTCGCGCCATCGACCTGCGAGTCGGTACGGAGGGCGATTCGTTCACGCGTACCCAGCGAGCGTCCCGCCTGCAGCGAAACCTCTCAGGCAGCGCCCACCCTGGGATGGAGGCTGGCGCAGGCTGCGCCCCGTGACTCGTGAACGGGCACGCTGTCCGAGAGGCGAGCGAGCTGCGCGAGCCGATGCACCGCGTTCGCTGCCCTCGGGATCACGAGCTCGAGACGACCACCGCGCTCCTTCAGCTCGGCGGTCGCGATGACGAGCGCTCTCACGACCGACGAATCCGCGAACGTGCACTCGGAGAGGTCGACGAGCACCTTGGCCTGCTCGCTTGCGCCCGCGAGCGCCTGTGTGAGGCGCGGCCTGCTGCTGAGATCGAGCTCTCCTCGCAGCTTGACGATCGCCGTGCCGGTCTGCGGGACTTCGAACTCGATTGCCGGAGCTCGCGTCCTCTGCCGTTCTTCCACCTTCATGTGGTCCCCGCATCATGGCTGGTCGGAGCGCTCGTCCATCCGCGCTCCGAGCTCGTAGCGCCTCCGCGCGTGACATGGGTCAGGGTCACGACGGAACACGTTGGGCACCTACGCGCGCCTTACAGGGGCCCGGCTCGCGGGCCCGAGCCTGGCGGGCTGCAGTAGCAGCGCGCTTACCAAGCTCCTCTTGCGCTGTCTCCGGGGTAGGGGAGTTGGGCGCACGCCTTCGAAGGCTGGGAAGGCGAAGCGGGGCTGCCAGTATCACATGCCTTGTATGGCCCGGTCAATCGGCTCGACCTCAACGGATCCAAACACCAAGCTGATGAACCCGAATCCCGCCAGAGCGCCGATCCCCGGATAACCAGTCGGCTGCCCGCCCTCGCACGATCGTCTCGAGTACAGCGGAGGCCGGTCTAGCGAATTCGCAGCGCATGCCTGTCGCCCTCGAGGATCTCGTCGATCCTGTCCGGGAGGCTTCGCCAATCGTCGATCGCCGCGTGGATGTAGCGCCCGGAGAGCCTGTCGAGGGCACCCGTGTCGAGGAATGCGACCAGATCGGCCGCGAGTTCGGGAGGCGACCAGATGCCCGGCTCATCCCAGAGCTCGGCGAAAAGGTCAGCGGTCATCTCGGTCTTCACGGTGCCCGGGGAGATCGCAAAGACGGCGATGCCGTCCGCGTCGGTCTCCGCTGCAAGCGCTTCGGTGAAGCGCACGAGTGCCGCCTTGCTCGCCATGTAGGCGGACGAGATCGTCACGCCGGTCCCATCCAGCGGGAAATACGCCGCTCCCGACGCGATGTTCATGATCCGGCCTCCGCCGCTGCTCCGCATCCGCTGGACGGCCGCGCGTGCGCAGAGGTAGGCCCCGAGGACGTTGACTTCGAAGACCCGCCACCAGTCGTCAGGCTGCTGTTCCCAGGAGGCCCTCGCATCACCGCCGACCCCGGCGTTCGCCACCAGCAGATCGAGCGGTCCCAGCTCGGCGTCGACCCGCGCGAACGCAGCATCCACGGCGGCGCCGTCGGTCACGTCGAGCGGCACCGCAAACGCACCCGTCTCGCGTGCGACTGCAGCCAGCCCGTCACCCGAGCGAGCAGCGATGGCGACGCGGTAGCCGTCCTGCGCCAGGCGCGACGCGATCACGCGCCCGATCCCGCGGCTCGCCCCCGTGACGAACGCGACACGCGGCGCCGACTTCACGTGGCCGATCCTACTCGCCCACGAGCCGCGCTGGCCGGGAGGGGCTTCGGCGGCCAGGCGTGAGGCCCGCTCCGTTGAAAGAGAAACTCGTTTGTCTATACTCGCCTGGCAGTCGAAGCCAGCGGAGGCGAACGGTGACCCAGAGCGCAACAGCGAACAGGCTTGCGGCGATCCAGGAGGCGATGACCGAGCGGGGTGTCGACCTCGTCGTAATCGGTCCGACATCGAGTCTGCGGTACGCGATCGGCTTCCGTGCGCTCCCCACCGATCGGCTCACGGTCCTTGTCGTCTCGCGC
>JAXDLF010000106.1:0-3226 GCA_034666765.1 Chloroflexota bacterium | reverse complement strand
AGCAGGACGGGCAGGTCCTCGCCCCCGTTCTGCATGGCGCGGTGCGCCAGCTTCAGGGTGATGGTCGCGTGCACCAGCCGCTGCTGCGCGCCGTCGTGCAGATCCCGGACCACGCGCCGGCGCTCCTCGTCGGTCGCCGCCACGATGCGTGCCCGCGATGCCGCCACCTCCGTCCGCGCTTCGCTGTTCGCGATGGCCGTTGCCACCAGCTCCGTGAAGGAAGCCAGGCGCGCTTCGGTGTCCGGTGGCAGGGGCTCCTCCTCGTTCGAGCCGATGGCCATCAAGCCCCACAGGCGCCCCTCGACGACGATCGGCGTCCCGACTGCTGAGCGCACGCCTTCCTCGCGGACGTTGTCGGCCAGCGAGCCGGTCGCGTCGGCGTAGCCGGCGATCCGGGCCGAACGGCCCGTCTCCCGCACGAGCGTGGCGAGGTTCTTCTGCCCCCCGATGGGCCACCGGCTGCCGACGGGAAAGCTCCCGCCCACGCGGGCCACGAACGTGACCGTGTCATCGGGCTCGTAGCGGCACACGTTCGCCACGTCGACCGACAACACCCGTCCGACCTCGTTCGCGACCGCCGCGAACACGTCCTCCGGTCGCGTCCCCCGGGCCACCAGCGTCGCGACCCGCCGCAGCGCCGCCTGCTCCTCGGCCAGCCGGGCCATCCCGGCACGGCTCTCGGCGTTCGCGATCGCGGTCGCGACGAGCTCGGTGAACTTCTCGACGCGTTCCTCCGTGTCGGGCGGGAGCGCCTCCTGGCCATGGACGGCCATGGCGCCCCAGAGGCGGCCCTCGACGACGATCGGGCTGGCAACTGCGGAGACGATGCCCATGCGACGGTGGGTGTCGCCGATGGGCCCGTCGACGGTGATCAAGTGCGCTCCGCTGCGGGCAGAGCGTCCGGTGCGGTACACCTCGAAGGAAGCCATCCCTTCCTGGAACTTCCAGTGCACGCCGACCGGGAAGGCCGCGCTGACCTTGCTCGCCGAGCCGACGTAGCTGATCCCCTCGCCGTCATCGTCGTATTTGATGACCGTTGCCGAATCCGTGCCGACCAGGCGCCCGACTTCGTCGCTCACGGCCGCGAAGATCTCGTCGGGCCGGACTCCCCGCGCCACGAGCGTCGCCACGCGCCGGAGCGCTGCCTGCTCCTCGACCAGCCGTTCGAGAGTCTCGTCAGACGATCTGTCGACTGGCTGGCTCGTTCGACTCACACTCCGTATTGTGACCCTTCCCGACGAAGGCACTGATCGTGGACGAGGGACCCGAGTGAAGCACCCGCATCAGCCGGTCGTCGCGCTCAGGCACATCTCGAAGACATTTGGCGGTGTTCGCGCACTAGATGATGTCGGGCTGACCGTTCGGCGCGGCGAGGTGCACGGCCTGCTCGGCGAGAACGGTTCGGGCAAGTCGACCCTGATCAAGATCCTCTCCGGCTTCCACGCGGCGGACGGGGGCGGCCAGCTCGAGATCAACGGACGCCCCGTCTCCCTCCCCCTGCATCCGGGTCAGTTCCGCCGTCTCGGCATGAGCTTCGTGCACCAGGATCTCGCGCTCGTCCGCTCGCTGTCGGTCGTCGAGAACCTCCTCGTCGGTGACCTGACCTCAAAGCGCAGCTGGCGGCTGTCGTGGGCGCGCGAACGGCGAAGGGCACGCGAGACGTTCAAGTCCTTCGGGCTCAAGCTGGATCCGCGCGCGAAGGTCGCCGACCTGCGCCCGGCCGACCGCGCGCTGCTCGCGATCGTGAGGGCGGTCGAGGAGATCCGCGCGAACACCGCTGATGACGGGTCCGAGTACGGGCTGCTCGTGCTCGACGAGCCCACGGTGTTCCTGCCGGCAAGCGACCGCGACGAGCTCTTCGCGATCGTCCGGGAAATCGCCGCCACGCGCGCGAGCATCCTGTTCGTATCCCACGACCTCGACGAGATCCTCGCGATCACCGACCGCGTCACCGTGCTGCGGGACGGGAGGGTCCGCGGCACCGTCGACACCGCTGGAGCGAGCGACGAGGCTCTGGTCGAGATGATCATCGGCCGACGGCTCGAGGTGCCTGCGGTCGAACGTGAGCAGGCGGAGGCGCGCAAGGCGGTATCGATCACGGGCCTGACCGGCCGATATGTGCGCGATGTGTCGCTCACGGTCCGTGAAGGCGAGGTCGTGGGCCTGACCGGGCTGCTGGGCAGCGGGTTCGAGGAGATCCCCTACTACGTGTTTGGCGCGAGATCCGCGACTGCGGGCCGGCTCGAGCTGGACGGGAAGGCATACGACCTCCCCGCGATGAGCCCGACCCGTGCGCTCGAGGCGGGCGTCGCGCTGATTCCGGCCGACCGCGAGCGTGATGGAAGCGTCGGCTCGCTCTCGCTTGGCGACAACGTCACGGTGCCGGTCCTTCACAGGTACCGCTCGCGCCTCGGTCTGAATCGAAGCCGCATGCGAAGCGACGCCCGTCGGCTGCTGGAACAGTTCGACGTCAGGCCTCCGGACCCGCGCTTGAAGTACCGGTCGCTGAGCGGTGGCAACCAGCAGAAGGCGATGCTCGCAAAGTGGCTGCAGACGAAGCCGTCGCTCCTGCTGCTCCACGAGCCGACGCAGGGCGTCGACGTCGGAGCCCGCCAGCAGATCTTCCAGCTGACGAGGCAGGCCGCAGCCGACGGCACGGCCGTGGTTTGCGTGAGCACCGACCACGAGCAGCTCGCGGCGATCTGTGACCGAGTCGTCGTCTTCGGCCGCGGACGCGCCGCACGTGAGTTGACGGGGGATCAGATCACCAAAGACCGGATCGCGGAGCAGTGCTACAGCTGTGCAGAGGGATGAGCATCGGCCAGTACGTCGAGCGATTCGCGCTCGTCGGCGCCTGGATCGCCGAGATCGTCGTCTTCAGCGCGCTCAAGCCGGACACGTTCGCCACGTCGTCCAACTTCGCCGCGATCCTCGGTTCGCAGGCGGTCCTCGTGGTGCTCACATGCGGGCTCCTGATCCCGCTGACGGCGGGCGACTACGACCTATCGATCACGGGAGTGCTGACGCTCTCGCAGATGATGATCGGAATCCTGAACACCAGGCACGGCGTGTCGATAGGCGTCTGCATCGTGCTCGCGCTGCTGATGGGAGCGCTCGTGGGTCTGATCAACGGCGCGTTCGTGGTCATCTTCGGTATCGACTCGTTCATCGTCACGCTCGGCACGGGAACGTTCCTCGGCGGCGTCGTCCTGTGGATCAGCAACTC
>JAXDLF010000105.1:0-16392 GCA_034666765.1 Chloroflexota bacterium | reverse complement strand
GGAGGTTCGAATCCTCCCGCCGGAGCCCGTTTCCATCCGACGGTTTGCTACGCTCGCCCGACGCACCGAGGGGGAGGAAAGCATGCTGCGGACCGTCGCGGCGTATCAGCCACGCCCCTGGGTGCTGCTGGCCTCCGTCTTCTGCGTCACCCTGCTCTTCGGATTCGTGACCCAGGCGGCCGGAAGCCTGTACCTTCGCTGGACCGCCGACCCGATCATCCTCCACTACCGCACGACCCTGTCGTACACGTCGGCGATCGTCGGCGATGCCTTCCTCCTCCCGATCGTCAACCTCTTCATCGTCAGCCAGCTCGTCGTCTGGCGCCGCCGCGCGCACGTCGCGGAAGTGACCGGAGCGGTCCTCCTCGGCGGCGTGATCACGATCGCGGTGCACCTGTACCAGGCGACGCACGCGCTCCTCAATTGGACGATGACCCAGCCGTACTCGTGGACGCCACTCGGCTACGTCCACGCCGCGTTCATGTTCAGCGAGCTGTCGCTCGTCCTGTTCTTCTGGGGTCAGGCCGCGCGGGTCGCGCGCGAGCAGCCGCGCGCGCTCTTCTCGCATCGCGTCGCGATCGTCGTGCTGTGCTCGCTGTTCTTCCTGCGCCTGCTGCTCGGCGATTACGGGTACTTCGCCTAGCTCTACCGGATCCCGCTGTCCGCGTGCAGCTCGACATCGGTGTAGGCGCCGGCGACCACGACGACGCTCGCCGACCGCAGCGACGGCAACCCGGTCCTCGAGCGCAGCGTGTACGTCCCCGGCGCGACGCTGACGCTGAACGTGCCCGCGGCGTCGGTCGTGAACGTGGCCGCGATCGTCGTCCCGCTCACCACCTCGACGGTCATCGCGACCGGCCGGTCGGGGCAGGGACTCTCCGCGCGGGCCGGGCCCGGGCAGGCCGGACCGGCGAGGATGGTGCCGCGGATCCCGGAGCCCGGGCCGAGCGCGGGGCCGCACGCGAGGACGAGCAGCGCGACGACCACGAGGAGCCGCGTCGAGAGGGAACGACCGCGCCGGCGGTCAGGTTCCGTAGAGCTTTCCCGGATTCAAGATGCCCTTCGGGTCGAGGGTGTCCTTCACGCGCTTCATCACGTCGAGCGCCGCGCCGTGCTCCAGGCGCATGTATTGCTGCCGGACGGCGCCGGTCCCGTGCTCGCCGGTGACCGTGCCCCCGACCTCGACGGCGAGGCGATGCAGCCGGTCGGCGAGCTCGTCCGCGCGCGCCACCTCGTCCGCGTTCGCGGGGTCGATGAGGATCGCCGAGTGGACGTTGCCGTCGCCGAAGTGCCCGTAGAAGATGACCGCGATGCCGAGCTCCTCGGCGAACGCGCGGGCCGTGCGGATCGTGCGCGGGATCTCGGACAAGGGCACCGCGAGATCCTCGCCGGCGAAGATGCGGTGCTTCTCGGGGTGCGCGAGCGCCGACGCGGCGGCCATGCCGCTCCGCGCGGACCACAGCTGCTGGATCTCGGCCTCGCTCTCCGCGAAGCGCGTCGTGCTCGCGCGCTTCTTGACGATCCCGTCGACGTACCGGACGGCGGAGGCGACGTAGTCCGGGGTGCCCTCGACCTCGATGAACAGGACGGCCTCGCCGTCGGGGAGGCCGAGCTCCGGCCGGTAGCGCTGAATGGCCCGGACCGCGCTGCGGTCGAGGAGCTCGGCGGTGGAGGGCAGGATGCCCGCCGCGAACATGTCGTCCAGGGAGAGAACCGTGTCGTCGATGCTCTCGTATGCCGCGAGGCACACCGCGCGAGCGGCGGGCTTGGGCTGCACGCGCAGCCGCAGCCGCGTGAGGAGCCCGAGGGTGCCCTCCGAGCCGACGAACAGCTTGGTGAGGTCGATGCCGCTCGAGGACTTGAGGGCCTTGCTGCGCTCGCCGCCCGTGACGATGACCGAGCCGTCGGCCAGGACGACCTCGGCGCCGAGCACGTACGCCGACGTCGTGCCCCACCGCACGGCGTGGGGGCCGCTCGCGTTGTTCGCGACCATCCCGCCGAGCGTGCAGGCCCGACCGCTCCCCGGGTCCGGGGGGAAGAAGAGCCCGCGATCGCCCAGGGCGAGCTGGAGGTCGGCGAACACCAGGCCGGGCTCGACGACGGCCTGGAGGTTGGGGCGATCGATCTCGAGGATCCGCCGCATCCGGGCGAAGGACACGACGATGCCGCCGCGGGCCGCGACCGCGCCACCGGTCTGCCCGGTGCCGGCCCCGCGCGGGACGATCGGCGTGCCGGTCTCGTCGGCGACGCGCATCGTCGCGGCGACCTCCGCGGTGGACCGGGGGACCACGACGACGTCGGGCCGCCGCTGCATTCGCAACGACCAGAAGGACGCGTCGTACGCGTAGGGCTCGAGCGTCGCCGGGTCGTCGATGACGCGATCACCCGGCAGCACGGCACGGAGGCGCTCGGCGATCGTGGCGTTCGGCGTTTTGACGACCATGCGGTCCCGGTATCGTAGGGACATCTCCAGCCAGACCGCGCCCATCGTTCTGTCGTCGCATGTGCGCGCGGATGACCTCGCGACCTGCATCTCGTGCGGCCTCTGCCTCAACGACTGCCCCACGTACCGGGTGCTCGACGACGAGGCCGATTCGCCGCGCGGGCGGGTCCAGCTCATCCGCCAGCTCGTGTCGACCGCCGGACCGGTGAACGATCAGCTCGCCGGGCATCTCGAAGCCTGCCTCGTCTGCCGAGCCTGCGAGACCGCGTGCCCGTCGGGGGTCCCGTTCGGCCGGATCATGGAAGGCGCCCGCGAGGAGCTGCGCGAGCGGGAGCGGCCCCGCCGCGTCGCGCAGGCCGTGCGGCGGATCGGGCTCAAGACCATCACGAGCCAGCGGCGCCTCCGGATCGCGACCCGGCTGCTCGACCTCTACGTCCGGAGCGGCGCGCAGCGCGCGGCTCGCGCGACGCGGCTCATGCCCGCGCGCCTCCGCTCGATGGACTCGCTCGCCCTGAAGGCCGAGGGCGCGCCGTACGTGCCGATCGAGCGGCCCGACGGCGACACCGCGTTCTTCGCCGGCTGCATCATGCGCACGGCGTTCGGGGAGACCGAGCGCGCGACCGTGCGGATGCTCGAGCGGGACGGCAAGCGGGTGACCGCCTGCGAGGAGCAGACCTGTTGCGGTGCGCTGCACGCGCACGCCGGCGACGGCGACACCGCCCGCGAGCTCGCGCGGCTGAACATCGACGCGTTCTCCGGCAGCGACGCGCCGATCGTGGTCAACGCCGCCGGCTGCGGCGCGCACCTCAAAGCCTATGGCGAGGTGCTCGCCGGCGATCCGGCGTGGTCGGCTCGCGCGACGGCGTTCGGTGCGCGGGTCCGCGACGCGTCGCAGGCCGTGCGACCCGACGCGGTCACCAGCCGGGCCCCGCGGGCGATCCGCGTCGTCTACCAGGACGCCTGCCACCTCGCCCATGGCCAGAGGATCCGGCGGGAGCCACGGGACCTGCTCGCGGCGGTGCCGAACGTCACGATCGTGCCGATCGCCGACGCCGAACGCTGCTGTGGCAGCGCGGGCATCTACAACCTCACGCACCCCGACGTGGCCGGCGAGCTCCAATCGCAGAAGGTCGCGGCGATCCTCGCGGCCCGCCCGGATGTCGTCGTTTCGGCCAACCCGGGCTGCATCCTCCAGGTCGCCGCGGGCCTGCGCGCCGCGGGCTCGACCGTCCCGGTGGTCCATTTGATGCGGTTTTTGGACGATCCGAGCGCCAGCTTGGGCGCTTCCGGGGGCTGATCGCCAAGAGCCGCACGGGAGGCCCGGGATGTGCGAAAATAGTGCTACCGAATGAGCGTTTCTCGTAGCACCTACCGTCATCGTCTCAGCTCCGAAGATGTCCGCAAGGGCCGGATCCTCATCACGAAGGATGCGTGGAAGCTGTTTCCCGAGCCTGGTGCCCCGGTGCACTTGCGCATCGGCGCACGCCGGTTCGACGCGGAGATCCAGGCGGAGAAGTGCATGTGCGTGCCCCCGGAGCACGAGCACTATCACCTCTTCTGCCGGGACCTGAAGGGGCAGAGCGGCTTCAAGAACGGCGCGCTCGTCGTGATCGCCAAGGATTCGGACGGGGGCTATCGCTTCGTCGAAGAGCGCGGGTAACATCGTGACGATGGCCGGTCCGTCGTACATCCTCATTCACGTCTTCGGGACCGTTCGCGACGAGCTGGACCGCGCCGACCGCGGCAAGCGCAGCTACTCCGGGTGGCTCCGCGAATTCGTATCGGACACGCCGCAGCGGCTCACCGAGATCGCCCGCCTGGTGGACCTGCTCACCGAGAACGGCTGGAGTCTCGTCGGGTCCCCGTACGACTGCGACGTGATGCTCGAGCGCGCGATCGATCAGGCGAACGCGGAGCAGGAGCTCCGCCGTGCCGAGGTCTGGGATCGCCTCCTGCAGGTCTGCTCCGCGGACGACGACGGGCACGCCATCTGGCGCGCACATCCCGAGGGCAAGCCCTCGCGGCCGCGCCGCCGCCGCCGGGTCCGCCGGCCCCCGACGAGCAGAGAACAAGGCAATTGATCGAGGCACGGCTGTGCCGGGCCGAGTGAATCCGCCAGCCGTGAGCATCGTGCGAGCGCCGGCTCGCAACCAGGACTGATTGCCGCACCCCCTCGGAGACGAGCTCACCGAGCTCCATGTGCATCTCGGCGGCGCGGTCGATCCAGCCGCGATGTGGGGTATCGCGCACGCCCAGGGCATCCGGCTCCCGACCAAGGACTACTGGGAGTTCGTCGACCTCATCACGGTGAATCCCAAGAGCCGGAAGTCGTTCGAGGACTTCCTCGAGCTGTACCACTGGACCGAGCTCATCCAGTCGAGCCCCATCGCGGTCGAGCAGTCGGTGTACGCGGTCATCGGCGGCGCATACCGGAAGGCGAACATCACGACCCTCGAGCTGCGCTACAACCCCCTGAAGCGCAATCGCGGCGGCGAGCAGGACCTCGACCACATCATCATGGCCTCGATCCGTGGCCTCGACCGCGCCGCGCTCGAGTACCCGGTGAAGGCGGGGCTGATCTTCTGCCTCGATCGGACGTTCGACCACCGCATGAACGAGATCGTCGTCGAGAAGGCGATCCAGTACCGCAAGCGCGGGGTGCTCGCGATCGACATCGCGGGACCGAAGAACCCGGACTTCCGCTACTCCGAGTACGCGGGCCTGTTCAAGCGGGCGCGCAAGGCCGGCCTCGGGATCACCGTCCACGCCGGCGAGGACGAGGACTGGCAGTCGGTCGACGAGGTTCTGACGCACCTCGAGCCCGACCGCATCGGCCATGGCATCCACGCCGCCGAGGACGCCGGGCTGTGCAAGCGGCTGGCGGAGCGCGGCGTCCACCTGGAGATCTGCCCCTCGTCGAACCTCGATACGAAGGTGGTCCGGGACATGGACGAGCTCCGCGAGTTCATCGCCGTGTTCCGCAAGCACAAGGTGCATTTCAGCTTCAACACCGACGGGCCCGAGATGCTCCAGACGACCCTCCGCGACGAGCTGAAGCTGGCCGTGCGGGCGAATCTCGTGTCGCGCGACGAGCTGGCGCAGTGCGGGGAATGGGCCCGCGAGGCGTCGTTCCTGCCGAGCGACGGCTCGTGATGGATCGCGAGCGGCGCGCGTGGCTGCGGTTCCTCATCATCGTCGCCGCGGCCGCGCTCGGTGAGACCCTCGGACTCTGGCAGCGGCTGCCGTCGAGCGACCTGCTGCTGCCCCTGCTGTTCGGCGGCGCGGCGTATTACCTCACGATGGGGATGGACACGCCGCGCTACCGGCGCGACGGGAACGTCCGCTACTGGCGCGGACGCAAGATCGACGACAACTGAGGGCTACTTGCCCCCGCCTTCGTCCTTCTTCGCCGGCGCGGCTGCAGCCAGCCCCGGCTTCACGCCCGGCTCGGCGCCGAACGACGCGGCGCGCAGGGTATCCATCTCCGACGGGTTGTCGTGGCGCATGACGAAGGGGGCGAGCGCCCAGACGATCGTGCGTAACGGCTCGGGATCCGGGTTGGTCTTGCCGAATCGCTCGGCCACGAACTCGAGGAACGGGTTCGGTGCGGCCAAGAGCTTCACGTCCCGCCGCTGGGTCGCGCCGGGCGGGGTGCAGGCGACATGCGCGAGGGTGAAGTCGTGCTCGCCGCGGCCGTCCGCGACCCACGTCACGACGGCATCGCGGGGCTCCATCGTGACCGCGCAGACATCGCACACCAGGTCGTACTCGCTCACGTCGGTTCCACGATAATCAGAGTCGGATGAGCGAGCGCTACGGCAGCTGGGGGAAGGTCCTGCGCGTCGATCTCACGGCGGGCAGCACGTTCGTCGAGGAGATGGACGAGGCCGCCTTCCGGCGCCATCCCGGCGGCCGCGCGCTCATCGCCCACTACCTCCTGACCGAGCTGCCCGCGGGTGCGGAACCGCTCGGACCCGAGAACATCCTCGTCTTCGCGATGGGCGTCCTCACCGGCACGCCGCTCTCGGGCGCGTCGCGGCACGCCATCGGGGCGAAGTCGCCGCTGACCGGCGGCTTCGGTGAAGCCGAGGTTGGCGGCTTCTGGGGCGCGGAGCTGAAGCGCGCCGGGTGGGACGCGATCGTCGTCACCGGGGCGGCGAAGGCGCCGGTCTACCTCTGGATCAAGGACGACCAGGTCGAGATCCGCGACGCCTCCCACCTCTGGGGCCTGGAGATCATGGACACCGAGGAGACATTGAAGGCCGAGGTGGGCGAGCGGCTCGCCCGGGTCTGCGAGATCGGCCCGGCCGGCGAGAACCTCGTCCGCATCGCCGGCATCGTGAACGACTTCAAGGACATCGCCGGCCGCGCGGGGCTCGGCGCGGTGATGGGCAGCAAGAAGCTGAAGGCCATCGTCGTGAAGGGCTCGCGCAGCGTGCCCCTGCACGACGCGGCGAAGGTGAAGGAGATCGGCCGCTGGGTGGCCGACACCCTCCAGGAGAACCACTGGGCCTTCCACAACTTCGGCACGGGCATGGGCCTCGACGGCTACACCCGGGTCGGCGGGATGGCCGTACGCAACTACAACGGCGGTCCGTTCGAGGGCGCGGCCGAGATCAGCGCCGAGGCCCTCGTCGAGAAGGGCTACCGGGTCAAGATGGAGGCCTGCTGGGCCTGCTCCGTCCGCTGCAAGAAGGTGGTAAAGATGGAGCAGCCGTATCAGATCGACCCGAAGTACGGCGGTATCGAGTACGAGTCGATCGCCGCGCTCGGGGCGGACTGCGGCGTCGACGATCTCGCCCTCATCTCGAAGGTGAACGAGCGCTGCAACGCCCTCGGGCTCGACACGATCTCGCTCGGCGCGACCGTCGCCTGGGTGATGGACCTGCGCCGGCGCGGCATCCTGCCGGACGCGGAGCTGGACGGGCAGCCGGTCGAGTTCGGGAACGGCAAGGCCGTGCTCGCCTCGCCGGACGCGGTCGCCCACCGCCGCGGGCTCGGCGACGCGCTCGCCGAGGGCTCCGTCCGCGCGGCGCGGACGCTCGGTGGGACGGAGTTCCTCACGGCGGTGCGCGGGCAGGAGCTCGCGATGCACGATCCCCGGCAGCGGACGGAGTACGGGAAGCAGGTGCGCGTGAGCTACGCGACCAGCCCGACCGGCGGCGACCACATGAACTCGAACCTGCCGTCGCGCTCGGCGAAGAACACCGTCGGGATGTGCTTCTTCCTCCGCTACGACGATCCGAAGCTCACCGACATCATGAACGCGGTGACCGGCTGGGGCCTCGATCCCGCCGGGCTCGCCGACATCGGCGAGCTGTCGCTCACCCTCGCCCGCCTGTTCAACAATCGCGAGGGCTTCGGCGCGGCCGACGACAAGCTGCCGGAGCAGGTGATGAAGCCGCACGTCTCGGGCGTCCTCTCGCGGGTGCGGCTCGACGCCGACGATGTCGCGGAGCAGGTCCGCGGCTATTACCGCAGCCGCGGCTGGTCCGACGACGGCGTGCCGAAGCCGGAGACGCTCGAGAGGCTCGGCATCGGTGAGTACGCCCGAGCCTGAGTACGACTTTCCGGCGCTGACCGAGGCCGACCTGCCGCTCGTGCGGCGCTGGCTCCTGGAGCCGCACGTGAGCCGCTGGTGGGCGGACCCGCCGCGCGAGACCTATCCCGACGACGAGCTCGAAACGTACCGCTCGCGCGTGCGCGGTGACGCCGACCCGACCCTCCTGTTCCTCGTCCGCAGGCGTGGCCGGCCGCTCGGCTTCATCCAGTGCTACCGCATCGCCGACGATCCCGAGTACGCGGCGGCGCTCGCGCTCGACGCGCCCGCGGCCGGGATCGACGTTTTCATCGGCGATCCGGCGGAGACCGGGAAGGGCCACGGGCCGGCGCTCATCCGCGCGTTCCTTCGCGACGTCGTCTTTCGGATCTACGACGTCGACGAGTGCGTGATCGGGCCGTCGGTCAAGAACGCCAATGCGATCCGCGCCTACGAGAAGGCCGGGTTCCGGTTCTTCAAAGACGCGGCCGTGCCGGACGAGCCGGACCCGGAGCACCTCATGCGGATCCGGCGCGCGGACCTCGGGGGGCGCTGACTCAGGTGGTCGCGCACAGCGCGCCGCGCTGTTCGAGGAGACGATCTGCGTCCGCGCGGAGGACGGCCGGGATGTTCCAGCCGGCCAGCTTCGCGAAGCCCGGGTCGCCCGCATCCGCCCCGGCTTGGATGACCTCAGCCTGACGGGGCAGCAGCTCGGTGAGCGTGTCGAGCACGTGCTGCCGCGCGATCCCGGCGCCGTATGCGTCGCAGAACACCGCGAAGCGCGAGGCCTTGTCGGTGAGGTTCGGCAGGATGGTCCGCGGATTGAGCGGCACCCATCGATAGGCCGAGCTCGCGAGATCCCAGGCGCGGCTCCCCGGACCCGCCGAATCCCAGTCGAGCATGACGATCGGGACGTGCCCGCGGAAGAGCGCGTTCCCGGGAGACCAATCGTTGTGGCAGATCACCTCGTGTGGCCCGGGCGCGACGAACCGCCAGTGCGCGTCCGCGGGAGGCACGAAGCCGTCGAGTGCATCGTGGTAGCGCCGCAGGAGCCTGGCCGCCGCGACGAGCGTCACCTCATCCTCGTACATCCACGGCGGCAGCGGGTCCGGCCATCCCGGGTGGACGTCGCCGGGAATGAACGACAGGACCGCCCGACCCTGCGCATCCAGCCCGATGGCCTCCGGCGCAGCGCCGAAGCCGACACGCCGGAGGTGGGCCAGGAGTGCGTGCACGGCGGGCGTCCACGGACCCGCCCGCCGGTGGACGGTGTCCCCGATCCGGACGCTCGCGCTCTGGTTCCCTCCGAGCAGCGGCTCTTCCACGTCGCTCCGCCTACAGCAGGCCCATCAGCTTCCAGGCCGGCACGCTCGCGACGATCGCGAGGAAGCGCACGGCGGTGAGCGCAGCACCCAGACGCGTGCCCTGATGATCGTCGAAGGCCTGTCCACCGGTCGCGTCGCGCGCGACCAGGTACTCGAGCCCCTGATAGGGGAGGATCCAGATGTTCGCGCAGAGCAGCACGGTGACACCGGCGAGCCACGGCGTGATCCCGAGCTGCGGCGCGGCGGGCACGACCGCGAGCGCGAGCAGCACCATCGTCGGCCGGCTCGGGAGCACGAAGCGCAGGAGGATGGTCGCCGCCGCGATCGCGATCAACACGAGGCCGGGGTCACCCAGGCCGCTGGTGTGCTCGACGAGACCCGCGGAGATCCACCGGTCCACGTGGGTTGCCTGCATCACGCTCGCGGATCCCAGGATCGCGCCGAAGAAGACGAGAAAGCCCCAGTCGATGCCGGTGCGGAAGCGCTCGCGATCGAGCGCCCCCGCCATCACGACGATGAGTGCCGCGAGCGCGAGCCAGGCCGGCTCGAGGTTGAGGATGGGCTGGGCGATCAGACCCGCGATGAGGAGTCCCGTGGCGACCAGCGCGAGCCGCTCGCCGCGGGTCAACGGGCCGAGCAGCCGTTGCTGCCGCTCGGCGGCGTCCTGCATGCGCGCGGTCGTGGGCTCCGGCCGGAACAGGACGATGAGCGCGACGGCCGCCCCGGCGAGGCACACGATGCCGGCGGGCGCGGCCCCGACGAGCCACCCGACCCACGAGAAGCGCGAGCGATCGGCGGGCGAGAGGAGCTGGATGAGGAAGAAGTTGGTCGCGAGACCGGTGAGGAAGATGCTCGAGAAGTACCAGTAGCCGACGAGGCCGGCGAACGCCAGCCGCGCGCTCCCATTGCTCCGCGGCGCGTAGCCGAGCGACTGCCCGATCTCGCCCGCGACCGGCATGATCGCCGCGACTCGGGCGACCGATTGCGGGACGAGCGGCGTGATCGCCACGCCGCCGAAGAGCAGCGCGAACATCTGCCCGGTCGCGGTGGCGGGGAAGACGCGGAGCAAGAGGAGCGCGATCCGGAACAGGAGACCGGTGCGGGCCATCGCCGCCGCGAGCGCGAGCGCGCCGAGCGTCAGCAGCCATGACGAGCTCGAGAACCCGCTGAAGGCGACGGGCAGGCTCACGAGGCCGGTCGCTCCGAACGCGGCCGCGAGCGCCAGCGCGACCGCGAAGTCGGGCACCGGCTCGGTCAGCCAGGCGATGGCCGCCCCGAGGAGCAGCACCATGACCCGCAGGCCCGCAGGGTCGAGCCCCGCCGGCGGCGTGGCGTTCCACAGCAGCACCGGCAGCACGATCCCGAGCACGGCCCCGATCACTCGGATGCGGCTACGGCTCTTCGTGCGGGCGCCCTCCGCGACGCGCTCCTCCGGCGGTGGCGGTGGCTCCGGGGCGCCGGCGTACTCGCGGGACCGGCGGTCGACCGCGTCCGCGAGCGCCGATGCGACGGCGAGGCCGATCTGCGGCCGGTCGCGGACCAGGGCCTCGAACCGCGGCCGCGGGAGCCGCCAGAGCACGACGTCGGTGAGCGCGCGGGACGTCGCCGTGCGCCGGGCGAGGAGGAGGCCGAGCTCGCCGAAATGCGTCGGCCCGACGACCTCGCGTAGCGACACGTCGCCGTCGGGCGCGGCCACCGTGATCGCGATGCGGCCGCGCTCGACCAGGTACAGCGCGTCGGCCTCGCTGCCCTCCTTGGCGATCACGTCCCCGGCGTTGGCGCGCACCTCCTCGAGGGCGCCCAGGAGGCGCGCGAGGTCGACACGGTCCAGGCCGCGGAAGAATGGCACGGATCGCAGAAGCTCGGCGACCGGATCGGCCTCGGCGACACCCACGCGCGGCAGTATCGCGGCTGGCGCAGACTCGCCGCGTGCGCATCCTGCTCACCGGCTTCGACCCGTTCGCCGGTCGCGGCGTGAACCCGTCGTGGGAGGCCGCGCAGCGGCTGGCGGGCGAGATCGTCGGTACGGCGCGGATCGACGTGCTGCGCGTGCCGGTGGTGTGGCGCGAGTCGGTGGCGACGATCGTGCGCGAGCTCGAGCGCGAGCCGGCGCACGGACTCGTGATCGGCGGCCTGGCCTTCGGGCGCGCGGCGATCAGCGTCGAGGCGATCGCGCACGCCATCGGCGACCTGCCGTGGCAGGCGGACAATGCCGATCGCGCGCTCTCCGCGGAGCGATCCGACGGCGACGACGCCGGGCCGGACGCGCTGCTCGCGACGGCGCCGGTCCGCGCGATCGCCCAGGCGATCAACGGTGCGGGTATCCCGGCCCACGTCTCGTGGGACGGCGGCACGTACGTGAGCAACGCGACGCTGTACGGCGCGCTCCGCTACGCCCGGGACCGCGGCCTGCGGCTGCCCACGACGTACCTGCACGTCCCCGGGACCCCCGAGATGGCGACGGGTACCGCCACGGCGTCGCTCCCCCTCGCGCTCATCGTGAAAGCGCTCCGGATCGGCTGTGCGGTGCTCGCGACGCACGACGGGGCGGACGCGCCGCTGCGGCGCTGGCCGAGCGCGATGGCGCCGCTACCGGGCCCCTGACGCGCGCTAACGTGCCAGGAACGCTCCGATCGCCGCCGCGACCTCGTCGGCGGCATCGCCGATCACCTGGTGCTTCGCGCGGACGGTCTTCACCTCGAGATAGTCGCCCAGGTCGTACCGGTATCGCTCGAGCTGCCGCGGCGTCACCAGGGTCGACTCGGATCCGAGGACCAGCAGTGTCGGCAGGCGCAGGACGTCGAACGGCGGCGGTGGCGTGGTGAGCTCGCCGTAGATCGCGATCGCCGCGGCGCGGGAGAACGGCAGCCGGAGCCGGCCATCGATGCCGGTGATGAGCTGCTCCGACCAGCGCTCCCAATGCTCGCGCGGCGCGTACGGCGACCAGCCGGAGGCGATGCGCGCGTCGATCGCCTCTTCCGTCGAGCCGTAGGACGTGTCCGTCAGCAGCGCGTCGGCGGAGGCGGCGGCCCGCCCCGGGTCCACCTGCAGCGCGGGCTCGAGCAGGACGAGCCGCTCGACGCGCGAGCGCTCCGCGGCGACGAGCTCGACGGCGATCCGGCCGCCGAAGCTGAAGCCGATGAACGGAGCCTGCGCGATGCCCAGCCGGTCGAGGGTCTCGCGAAGGTCGCGCAGATGCACCGAGAGGTCCCACGGCGGATTCGTGCCCGACGAGCCGTGGCCCCGGAAGTCCGGCGCGACGATCCGGTAGCCGGGGAGCCGCTCGGCGAGGCGGCGCAGGCCGAGGGCCGAGCTCGTGACGCCGTGTAGCGCCACCACCGTGCGGCCCGCGCCCGGACCGAACTCGTGCACATGCAGCCGCATTAGCGCTCCACCGCGTACTGCGCGATGCCGTCGCCGAACGACCAGTTCTCACGCGACACCTCGAGCAGGTTCACGAACACGTTGCCGCGGCGGATGCCCGGCCGCGCCTCGAGCAGCGTGACGATGCGCTCGTACAGCTCCCGTTTCAGCTCAACCGCGCGCCCGGCACTGATGGTGATCTGGACCAGCACCACGTCGTCATCCCGCGTGATCCCGAGGTACGCGGGGGCGTAGACGAGTCCCTCCGGTCCGTGCTCGGAGATGACCTGGAAGCGGTCGGCCTCGGGGATGCCGATGATGTCGACCATCGCCGTGTGGACAGCGTCGGCGACAGCCCTGCGGTACGCGGCGGGCTTCCCTTCGCGGAGGTCGATACGGACGAGCGGCATTGCGGATCCTCCTTCGGTGGCCCGAGACAGCGGGCGCTGATGTCTGGGATGATGCACGCGTGAGCGGACTTCTGGAAGGCAAGCGGGCACTCATCATGGGTGTCGGCAACCAGCGCAGCATCGCCTGGGGCATCGCCACCGCGTTCCAGCGTGAAGGCGCGCAGCTCGCGTTCAACTACGCGACCGAGCGCCTCCGGGAGAACGTGGAGAAGCTCGTCGTGACCCTTCCGGGCCACGAGCAGATGCCCGTGCTCCCGTGCGACGTCTCGAAGCAGGAGGAGATCGACGCCTTCTTCGCGACGATCGGCGAGAAGTGGGGCCAGGCGGACATCCTCGTCCACTCCATCGCCTACGCGGCGATCGAAGACCTGCGCGGGCGCTTCCACGAGATCTCCCGTGAGGGCCTCAAGACGGCCATCGACATCAGCGCGTTCTCGCTCATCGCCCTCACCCGCGCGGCGCTGCCGCTCTTCGAGAAGGCCGGCGGCGGCTCGGTGATGTCCCTGACGTACAACGCCGTGGATCGCGTCGTGCCGAGCTACAACTCGATGGCACTCGCGAAGGCGGTCCTCGAGGCCGAAACGCGCTACCTCGCGGCGGACCTGGGGCCGTCGAACGTCCGCGTGAACGCCATCTCGGCGGGACCGCTCAAGACGCTTGCCGGGAGCGCGGTGAAGGGCATCTCGAGCGCGCGCGACCTCATGACGGAGAAGTCGCCGCTCCGGCGGAACATCACGCAGGAAGAGGTCGGCAACGTCGCCGTGTTCCTGGCGAGCGAGATGTCGCGCTGCGTGACCGGCGAGATCATCTACGCCGACAACGGCTTCAACGTTCTCGGGGTCGCGGACTGACGACGGACGCGCCGTCCGCGGGCCGGAGCCACCGGGTCGGCCTCATCGTGCCGAGCTCGAACGTCACGATGGAGACCGAGGTTCCCGCGCTGCTCCGCAGGCGTGAGGACATCCGTCCCGAACGGTTCACCTTCCACTCGAGCCGGGCGCGCATGCGCACGGTCAGCGCGGACGAGCTGGCGCGGATGGCGGACCAGAGCGAGCGGTGCGCCGCGGAGCTCGCCGACGCGCGGGTCGATGTCATCGCGTACGCGTGCCTGGTGGCGGTGATGGCGGGGAAGAGCGGCCATCGCGCCGCGGAGCGGCAGATCGCGCGCGCCGCCGCCGCGAACGGCGCCGACGTGCCGGTCGTATCGAGCGCCGGAGCGCTCGTCGAGGGCCTGCGCGCGCTTGGGGCTCGCCGCGTCGCGATCGTCGCCCCGTACGTGCGCTCGCTCACCGCCACGGTCTGCGACTACATCGCCGCGGAGGGCGTCGAGGTCGTGGACTCGATCAGCCTCGAGGTGCCCGACAACCTGGCGGTGGGACGGATCCCGGCGACCCAGATCGCCGATGCGGTCCGGCGCCTCGATCGCTCGCGGGCCGACGTGCTCGTCCTGTCGGCCTGCGTGCAGATGCCGTCCCTCGCGATCCTGCAGGCCGTCGAGGACGAGGTCGGCCTCCCGACGCTCTCCGCCGCGAGCGCGACGACGTACGCGATCCTGCGCGCCCTGGACCTCGAGCCGATCGTCCCCGGTGCCGGCCGGCTTCTCGCCGGCGGCGTCGCCCTGCGCTCGTAGCGCCGGCTCAGGAGAAGCGGAACCCCCGCAGCCACCGCAGCTCCGCCCCGACCGTCGTGGCCGGCCCGTGGCCCGGGAAGACGCGGGTCTCGGCGGGCAGCGCGGCGACCCGCGCGAGGCTCGCCTCCATCTGCCCGGCATCGCCGCCCGGTAGATCGATGCGACCGACGTTGCCGGCGAAGAGGACGTCGCCGCTGAACAGCACGGCCTCCGCCGGCAGGTAGAAGCAGACCGACCCTTCGGTGTGGCCGGGCGTGTGCAGGGCCTGGATCGTCACATCGCGCAGGTAGGTGAGCGGTCCCTCGGCGATCAGGTCGTCGGCCACGCTCCGCGGCGCCTCGAGCGCCGACGCCGGCCGTGTCGCGGGATCGAGGCGGTACGCGTCGGCGGAGTGGATCGCGAGGCGGGCCCGGGTCTCCTCTTTGACGCGAGCGTTGTCGAAGACGTGATCCGGGTGGCCGTGGGTGTTGAGGATCTCGAGGAGCCGGAGGCCGTGCTCGCGGATGGAGGCCATGGCTTCGCGCTCGCCACGCGAGGGATCGATGAGGATCGCGTCGCCGCGGTCATCCGCGATGACGTACATACCGTTGTCGAACGGCTCGACCCGATGGGCGTAGAGGCGCACGCGGGCCAGCCTAGCCGGACGGAGCGCGCTATCGTGCGGCGCATGCGCGAGACCGCCGTCGAGAACACGGCGCCGCCCATCGCGATCACCGAGGGTCGCCCCGCGGTCCTTGGCTCGAAGCACATGGTGAGCACGTGCCACTACCTCGCGTCGCTCGCCGGACTGCGGATGTTCCCGCGCGGCGGCAGCGCGATCGACGCCGGCGTCGCGGCGGGCATCGCCCTCAACGTCGTCGAGCGCCACCTCACCGACTTCGGCGGCGTCGCGCCGATCATCGTGTACCGCCCGGGCATGGCCGGACCGGAGAGCATCGACGGCCTCGGCCGGTGGCCGGCGTCGCTCGATCTCGAGGCGTATCGGGCCCGGTACGGGGATGACATGCCCATCGGCACGCCGCGCTCGGTGACCCCGGCGGCGTGCGACGCCTGGCTGACGGCCCTCGCGCGGCACGGGCGGTTGACCCTGGCCGACGTGCTCGCACCCGCGATCGAGCTCTGCGACGGGTTCCCGGTGTACCCGCGCCTGGCGCGCTCGATCGCGATGCTGGAGGACCGGCTCCGCCAGTGGCCGACGAGCGCCGCGGTCTTCCTGCCGAACGGCCGGCCGCCGCGGGTCGGCGAGCTCTTCGTGCAGCGCGAGCTTGGGGACCTGTTCCGCCGGCTCGTCGGCATCGAGGCCGCACACGCGTCGCGCGGGCGCGTCGCCGCGATCATGGCCGCGCGGGACGCGATCTACACCGGGGACATCGCGCGCGAGATCGTCGCCCACATGCGGAAGGAAGGCGGTGCGCTCACCGCGGAGGACCTCGCCGCGTACCGCGTCTCGATCGAGGCGCCGGTCCACACGACGTACCGCGGCGTCGACGTCTACGCCTGCGGTCCGTGGTCGCAGGGTCCGCTCGTGCCGATGACGCTCAACCTCCTCGAGGGCTACGACGTCGCGTCGCTCGGCCCGGGCTCGCTGCCGTTCCTGCACCGGTTCACCGAGGCGATGAAGCTCTCGTGCGCGGACCGCGAAGGCTTCTTCGGCGATCCCGATCTGGTCGACGTGCCGATCC
>JAXDLF010000104.1:0-9521 GCA_034666765.1 Chloroflexota bacterium | reverse complement strand
CGGGCCAGGTCGGCGAACTTGTTGATGTCCTCCAACGAGTACTCGATCTGGAAGAATCGCGGCGCGGCCTCGGCGGGTAGGCCCTCGCCGACGTTCCCGGTGATCATGAGCGTGGCCGGATCCGCGGTCGGGAAACACCACGCATCGAAGGGCACCACGCGTCGCAGCTCGTCCACCACCTCGCGCCTGAGCCGTGTCGAGTCCAGCCCCGCGTGACAGAGGCGGGCGATCGCGTGCTGCGCGCGCAGTGCGGCCCGTTGCTCCACCTGCGCACCGTACGGCACCGCGTGCGTCGCGAAACCCCCAGATTCCTGGGATGGGCGCTGCCGCCCATCGTCCGTACCGTCCGCCGTATCCCGCGCCGCGCATGGAGGTACCGATGTGACCCGGAAAGCCGTCGATTGCCGCGATTTCCCCGGCCCCTGCACGCTCGCCATCTCGGGTGAAGAGGACGAGGTGGTCAACGCGCAAGCGGCTCACCTCGCGGCGGTGCACGACATGTCCGACGAGCCCGGCGTGCGGGCCTACGTGCGCTCGATGCTCAAGGACGCCGACGGCGTCGCGGCCTCGGCACCCGGAGGGCAGCGATGACCGCCCTACAGCTGCCCACCGTCTTCAGGCGGCCGGACGAAGGCGAGGCGCTCTGGGTCCTCGGCGGCCTCTACACGTACCGCGCGGTCCCGAAGGAGACGGGCGCGTACCTGCTCGTCGAGGTCGAGGGACCTGCGGGCTTGGCCACGCCGACGCATGTTCACGACGCCGAGGAAGAGGGCTTCTACGTCGTGTCGGGGACGGTGCGCATCGCCGTCGGGGACCGAACGGTGGACGCGTCGGCCGGATCGTTCGTCATGGTTCCGCGTGGCACGCCACACGCATTCGTGCTGGCATCGCCCGACGCCAAGCTCCTGTTGTTGATCACACCCGGCTCGCAGCACGAACAGCTCTTCCGCGCTATCGGCGGGCCGGCCCCGCGGCGGGAGGTGCCGGCGGCTCCGGGCGGCCCGATCGATCTCCCGGCGCTCGCCGCGGTCGCGGCCGCGAACGGCACGACGCTCGTCGGCCCGCCGCCCTCGGATCGGCCGCGGGCCTAGCCGCCGGCGTTCGGGAGCAGGAACAGGAGCAGGAACGAGATCGCGTTCAAGGTCCCGTGGGCGAGGGCGTTGGTCCAGAGGCTGTGGCGCTTCTCGTACAGGTACGCGAGGCCGAGGCCGAGGGCGAACACCGGCAGCCACGCGGTGATCTCGTGCGCGAACGCGAAGAGGGCGCTCGAGGCCGCCGCCGCGTAGACGAAGCGCAGCCGCTGGCGGAGCAGCCCGAACAGCACGACCCGGAAGAAGAGCTCCTCGACCACGGCCACGACGCCCGCGCCGAAGACGAGGTCGATGATCAGCCCGGGGATGGTGCGGTGCGCCGACGCCGCGACGATGAGGGCCTGGGGGTGGGAGCCGATCACCGCGGCCTGGGCGTTCGCGATGGCGATCGACAGGAGCCACAGCCCGATGCCGGCCGCGACGCCGAGCTCCACCCGGACCGGTGCCGTCAATCCAAGATCGACGGGCCGCAGCTTCGCCCAGACCAGCAGCAGGGCCACGAGGCCCAGGCCGAGCGTCAGGTCCTGGGCGACCGTGAGGATGGCGATCTGCTCGGGCGTGAGCTGATCGAGATGCCCGATCGGGATGGCGAAGGCCCGCCCGGCGGCGAGCACGGCGATGTTCGCGAGGACGAACGCGC
The DNA here is from genome assembly GCA_034666765.1 of Chloroflexota bacterium. Lineage (GTDB taxonomy): Bacteria > Chloroflexota > Limnocylindria > P2-11E > P2-11E > UBA4735. The sequence continues at coordinate 7,790 of JAXDLF010000104.1, read as the reverse complement.
TGACGGCGCTGAAGAGGACGGGCCAGAAACGCCAGCGCGGCGGAAGTGCCGGCTCGGGCGGGAGCTCTACCGGAGGCCGGTCCGTCGCGCGCGGATCGCCGCCTCGAGCACGACCTCACTCCAATCGGAAGCGAGCGGGCGAGGCGTCCGCGTGAAGACCCCGATCTCGGCGACGTCGTCGGGGACCTCGTAGGACCAGGGGAGGTGGCGGACGTCGCACATGTACACGTACGACGTCGAGGGCTTCGGATCGGTGGAGCGGATCGCGCCCAGGAGGTCGAGCTTGGAGGCGACGATCCGGGCGGTGTCCCAGAGCTCGCGCTTGGCCACTTCGAGGATCGTCTCGCCGGAGCGGCGGGTGCTGGTCGGGAACTGCCAGCCGAGCTCCTGCTCCTTGCGGACCCAGACGGTCAGATCGCCGTAGAACGGGATGATCACCGCGAGCTGGGCCGACGCCGGTGGGAACTCGCGGAAAGCGTTGTCGCGTCTCGAGACGAAAGTGGCGTCAGCCATCAGCAGCGAACGTACAGCGGCCACGAAGTGACCGTCAATAGCCCACCAGTGTCCGTTCACCGTGCGTGGCTCGCCTGTAACGAGGCTGCGATCACGAACGGATCCGAGGCGACGACGCTGGCCGCGTAGAGCTCCATTGACCCGATATCGGACGTCCGGCTGAGCGGGTCGCCGCGGTCGACGAGCCGGGCGATGGCCGGGAACCGGCGCCAGTCCGTGCCGTCGGCCGCGAGCGGCGGCAGGTACAGCGCGAGATTGTGCGCGACGACGCCGGCGGACCGCAGGGCGGCGAGGGCGTGGCTCACGCCCGCCGCGATCGCCCGCTCGTCCGCCCCGGGCGCTCCCTGCACGACGATCTCGCGCTCCTTCACCGGCGTGAGCGAGGCGAAGACCCGCGCGCCGTCCACGGTGACGCCGAGCCCGAGGGCGTCGTGCACCAGCCAGAGGTCGTCGAAGTAGTCGCGCGCGTGGCGCTCGTCATAGCCGACGGCCGCCTGGCGGAGCCGCTCGATCCTGGGGTAGTGCATGCCCCGGGTGGTGGTCATCTGCATGTGGCCGTGGACGATCGAGCCGCCCGCGCGCCAGAGGCAGTTCCACATCAGGAAGTAGTACGGAGCCAGCGGATCCCGGGCGAACGCCGCCTCGGCCCATCGCCGCGCGGTCGCGAAGTGATCCGCGATCGCGGCGGCATCCATCGGCGCGAGGGGGTTGTGCTCGTTGAAGACCAGCACGCCGTGATAGCCGTCGTACTTCGCGACGTTCGAGGCGGTCTGCCCGAACGCACCGGAGATGCGGCCGAAGTCGTCCGCCGGCGTGCCGGTCTCCGGATGGCAGAACGGATCGTTCTCCGCGGCGCGGATCGTCTCCGCGACCTCGACGCCGCTCTTCTCGGGCACGGCCATCGGCCGCCGCGCCCGCAGCTCGTTGAACAGGGCGCCCTCGAGCGTGACCCGATCGGTGACCCGCACGATGCGCTGGGAGGTCACCGCCTCCACGGAGCCGAAGAGCTTCTCGATCCAGGGCCGCATCTGGTCGGGCGCGACGAGCGTGCCCGTCGTCGTGCTCACCGAGAAGATCCGCTCCGCCGCGGCGCGGGCCTCGGGCTGGAGCGCGGCGATGCGCTCCTCGAGCTCGACGATGCTCACCCGCGGTGGCGCTTCTGGGCCAGCTTGTACACGTCGAGGTACTGCAAGGCGGACGCGCCCCATGAGTGGTCCTCGTGCATCGCGCGGCCGCGCAGCGCGTTCCACTGGTCGCCGTCGCGGCGGAATGCCCGCAGCGCGCGCGCGAGGGCGCCCGAGAACGCGGTGCGGTCGTACTGGGTGAAGGAGAACCCATTCCCGTCGCGCGGATGCTCGTCCACGTCGCGCACCGTGTCGGCCAGGCCGCCGACCGCGCGCACGACCGGGATCGTGCCGTAGCGCAGCGAGATGAGCTGACCGAGGCCGCACGGCTCGAACCGCGACGGCATGAGGAAGAGATCGCATCCGGCGTAGATGCGCTGCGCGAGCGACGCATCGAAGCCCAGCGTGAGGAAGAGCCGCGAGGGGTACCGCTCGCGCAGCTTCCGCCAGCGCTCCTCGTACGCGGGGTCGCCGCTGCCGAGGACCACGAGCTGCGCGCCGCCCTCGAGCAGATCGGGAGCGACCGCCGTCAGCAGGTCGACGCCCTTCTGCTCGACCAGGCGGCCGATGACGCCGAGCACCGGCGTCTCCGCTTCGACGCGCAGGCCGCCCTCGGCCTGGAGCGCGGACTTGCACGCGGCCTTTCCGCGGCGGTCGTCGGCCGAGTAGTTGGCGGCGAGGTGCGGGTCGGTGGCCGGATCGAAGAACCCGGTGTCGATGCCGTTCACGATCCCCCGGACGTCGGCCTTCCGTTCCTGGAGCAGCCCTTCGAGCCCCTCGCCGAATTCGGCCGTGAGGATCTCCTTCGCGTAGCGCGGGCTGACGGTGCTCACGATGTCGGCGCGCGCGATCGCCCGGGCCATCGGGTTGCACTCGCCGGGCGTCTCGACCGCGAGCCGCGTCTTCGGGAGACCGACCGGTGCCAGGATCTCCGCGGATGTCTTCCCCTGATAGGCGAGGTTGTGGATCGTGAACACGGTCGCGGCCCGGCGTCCGATCATCGGGACGAGCAGCGCGGCATGCCAGTCGTGCGCGTGCACGTTGTCCGCGGGCTCGTCGTCGAGCGCCGTCGCGACCGCGCGGCAGAAGAACGCATAGCGCTTCGCGTCGTCCGGAGCGCCGTACACCTTGTCGCGCCCGACGCGCTTGTTCGCGACGAAGACGACGCGCACGCCGTCGCGCTCGATGGACGGGTACGCCACCCGGACGTGCGACGCGCCGTAGCTGACCGAGCGCTCCGCCCCGCTGTCGGGGATCCCCCACTTCGCGCGGTCGATCGTGCCGTGCAGCGGGACGTAGAGCGTGACGGCGCAGCCGAGCCGCGCGAGCGCCTGGGGAAGGGAGCCGGCCACGTCGGCGAGGCCCCCGACCTTGGCGAACGGCGCCGCCTCCGCGGCCGCGAAGGCGACCCGGACCCGCGCCGCCGAATGGGGGATGACGGATGGCACCGGGAGATTGTCAAGAGTTCGTAAGAAGCCCGCACGGTGCCCCGTTCGGGGGCACCGCCGACACCCCCGGCGGCGTTGACTGGTACACAGGACAGCGATGCAGGAGGGGTGAAATGACGAGCAAGAAGTGGCCGCTGGCGGTCGCCGCCGGGGCCTTCACGACCGCGTTGATCGGCGGCGTCGCCTTCGCGGGCTTCCAGCCGTTCGCGGCGACCGACGACACGATGGTCGGCGGCCCGACGGCCGGACTCAGCCAGCGGGACATGCCGAAGGACAAGCTCAAGACGGTCCTGGACGCGCTCGTGCTGAAGAACACGATCACCCAGGCCCAGGCCGACGCGATCCTCCAGGCGGTCAAGGACGCCGCGCCGACGCCGCGTCCGAACACGAAGCCGGCCGGTCCGAGCACGCCGCGCGTCGGATCGTTCCCGCGCACCGGATCGTTCGTCGGCGACCTGACGAAGGCCGCGAGCGACTATCTCGGCATGGACGCGAAGACGCTGGCCACGCAGCTCCGCGAAGGCAAGAGCGTCGCCGACATCGCGAACGCGCTCAAGCCGGCCAAGGATGCCGCGGGTCTCATCGCGCTGCTCACGAACGCCGCCAACACGAAGGTCGATCAGGCCGTCACCGACAAGAAGCTCACCGCCGATCAGGCGACGACGCTGAAGACCAAGATCGCCGCCGAGATCACGAGCTTCGTGAACCGATCGTTCACCAAGCCGGTGTTCCCCCGGCCGGCGACACCGCTGAAGCCGACACCGGCCCCGACGCCGAAGTCATAGCGCACTGATCTCGCGGTCCCTGGGAACGTATCGAAGCGGTCTCGTTGACCGCCTCGAACGTCCTAGGACCGCGTCGTTTCCCGCGCGGTAACGCGCATGCTCGCCCCTCGTTCATCCGGTGACGACGCCGCGCGTTAGCGAGGGAACACGATGGGAAATCCGTTGCTCCACGTCTTCGACCGCAAGGTCAGCGCTATCGTAGGCAGCCACAGCGTCGATAGAACACGACGGGGTACGGAGCTGGCAGTGGATCGCATCCTCGATCAGCGTTACCGGATCCTGGAGCCGATCGGCGCCGGTGGATCTTCACAGGTCTACCTCGCGCAGGACACCGCTCTGGGCCGCGAGGTCGCGATCAAAGTGCTGGACCCGCAGGCCGCCGCGGACAGCACCCTGCGCAAGCTCTTCGTCAAGGAAGCCCGCGCGCTCGCCCAGCTGTCCCACCCGAACATCGTCGGCGTCTTCGACGTGGGCGAGGTCGACGGGCTGCCGTTCATCGTCATGGAGTACGTCGCCGGCTCGTCGCTCAAGCAGCGCATCGAGCGGTCCGGCGCGCTCCCGCTCGCGGACGCCGTGCGGCTCACCGACGGGATCGCGAGCGGTCTGGCGTTCGCGCACTCGCGCGGGATCGTGCACGCCGACCTCAAGCCGTCGAACATCCTGCTCGATCAGAACGACCTGCCCAAGATCTGTGACTTCGGCATCGCGCGCCAGCCGGCCGAGGACTCCGATTCGCCGCAGCTCTTCGCGACCGCGCTCTACGTCGCGCCCGAGCGCGTCGAGGGCAAGCCGGCGTCCGTCGCGTCGGACGTCTACGGCCTCGGCCTCGTGCTCTACGAGATGCTCGTGGGCAAGCCGCCGTTCACCAGCGCGAACGCGGCCGTGCTGCTGCGCGACCACGTCGTGCGGCCTCCCGTTCCGCCGAGCCACCTGCGCCCGTCGCTGCCGAAGGACGTCGACACCATCGTCCTGAAGGCGCTCGCGAAGGATCCCGGGCTTCGCTACCACAAGGCGACCGAGATCGGGAACGCGTTGAACACCGCCCTGCTGTCGCAGACCGCGGCCGTGAACGCGCCGATGCACGGCTTCGACAACTACGCACCGAACGTGATGACCGAGCCGCTCCGTGGCTTCGTGCCGCGGGTCGAGCAGAGCCCGGTGGTCGCCCTGCTCAACAAGTACGGGCAGCCGATCCGCCGCGCCTTCTACGGCGTGCTCGCCGCGCTGCCCCTGTTCGGGCTCGCGATCCTGGCCGGGTTCGGGCTGATCCCGGCCCTGCTCGCCGCGGCGGTGGTGCTCGTCATCGGATTCGCCGGCCAGCTCGGGCTCGCGCTCACCATCGGCTGGATCCTCGAGTTCGCGATGCTGTTCCTGTTCGTCCCGGGGATCGCGATCCTCTGGGGAATCATGGGACTGTGGCTCTGGCTCCGCGACGTGTCGGCCGAGCGCACCGCGATGGCCATCGCGATGCCGGTCACCGCGCCGTTCGGGCTCGCACCCACGCTCATCCTCGCCGCATCCGCGATCCACGGCCTCGGCGGTGTGGTCACGGTCGCGTGGGGTGCGACGATGACGATCATCTTCGCGATCGCGTCGGGCCAGCAGGCGCTTGGCGCGTTCGACCAGACCGGTCTGTCGCTCCAGCAGGAGAGCCTGTTCAGCGCCGCGCGCGCCGCGGACGTCAAGGGCGCCCTGCTGGTCGCCCTCCAGGGCAGCGACAACCCCGACCGCCTGGCGCCCCTGGCCAAGCTGCTCGAGCCGACCCAGCTCCTCGGCCAGATGACCGGGATCATCTCGCGGGTCAGCGCCGCGGACGTCACCTGGATCGGGACGGTGATCGCGTGGATCGTCGCGTCACTGGTCGTGTGGACCGTGAGCCGGCTCCTCCGCACGCTCTTCGACACCGTGCTCCGCCGCCCGAATCGCTGGTTCGCTCTCTACATCTTCGCGACGACACTCGGGATCAGCGCGGGCGCCGCCGTGCTCTACATGCTCTTCGTCACCTGGGCCCCTCTGGCCCTGTCCCCGGGACGGCCGTCGGACGGCATCCTGTTCGTCGCGGCGCTGGTGGGCGCGATCCTCGCGATCGCGACGAGCGTCGTCATCAGCGCCACCGAGCGGCCGGAGGCCGAGGACGAGCCGCTCCCGGCCATGGCCGGCCGGCACATGGTGGTCCGCTAGGCCGCCGAGCGCGGCCCCGCGACCCCCGACGAGTAGCGCCTCCGCCGCGGCCGCCACGGCGCGTACCGGCGACGGCGCCGCTGCAGCTCGATCCGCCGGCCGCGCCAGGCCAGGACGGCCGTCGAGATGAACACCCAGATCAGGCCGACGATCGGCACGGCAAACAGCGCTCCGACGAGGCCGCCCGCCTCGAAGCCCGCGAGGAGCGCGAGCATCGCGGCCAGCGGGTGCAGGCCGACGGCGTTCCCGGTGAGCCGCGGGACGAGCACGTTGCTCTCGAACTGCTGGATCACGACGAACGCGATGGCCGTCACCAGGACCGTCGGGAACGGCTGGGTCGACGCGATGAGGAGCGCCGGCACCGCGCCGATGAACGGCCCGAGCATCGGGATGAGCTCCGCGATCCCGGCGAAGACGCCAAGCAACACCGCGTACGGCACGCCGATGATCGAGAGCGCGACGGTGACGAGCGCGCCGAGCGATAGCGCGACGATGATCTGGCTGCGCAGGTACGCGCCGAAGACCCGCGCGGTCTCGTAGAAGATGCGGCGCGCGCCGGCGCGGTTCGGCGGCTCGAGCGCGCGGAGGATGAGGACCCGGAAGCGGCGCGCGTCGAGCAGGAGGTAGAAGGTGACGACGAGGACGAGCGCCACATCCACGAGCACGGCCAGGAGAGCGAGCACGAGGCCGGCCGAGCGCGCCGCGAGGTCGGGAGCCTGCGCCTCCACGACCGCGCGGATCTGTTCCTGCACGCCGGCCGGCAGCTGCTGGTCACCGATGACGAGCGGCCGCTTCCCCTGCACGGCGTCGGCGTACTCGGTGATCCGGTCGGCGAGCCCCTGGCCTTCCGCGGTGAGCGGCCGGGCCACGAGGATCGCGAACGCGGCGAGGGCCGCGATGAGCCCGACGAACACGAGGAGGACCGCGAGCGTGCGCGGCATGTAGTTCTCGAGCCGGCCGATGAGCGGCGAGATCGCGAAGGTCAGCGCCGCCGCGAGCGCGAAGACGAGCATGACGTGCGCGAACGGCACGAGCGTCTCGAGGACGAGCCGCGATGCCGCGAGGACGGCGAGGATCGTGAGGGCGGCGAGGGCGATGTAGCTCGGCCACCAATCGAGGAGCGGCGGGATCCCCGCGCGGCGCGGCGACCAGCGCTTGAGGTCGCTCTGCTGGAGGCTCTCGACGATGTCGGGCCGGTCGTGCTCGCCTTGGCCGGGGCCGGGTGGGAGCGATCCGGGGGTCACCGCGCTCGCTGAGGCACCGGGCATGCCAGCAGCCGCGAGGTCGATTTTTCCCGTTTTTGCTTGACTATTTGGCGATATTCTTCTAGAACACATGTTCTAGAGTGCATGAGGGCGCGGACGGCGTGGCCCGCAGCCGATGCCTCGGGTGCGTGATGTCCATCGAGCCGCGGGTCTGCGCGCGTTGCCATGTCGCGAAGCCGACGAGCGAGTTCCCGATCAAGAACGCGGCGCGGGGCACGTACCGGTCGTACTGCCGGCCCTGCTGCAGCGATTACGGGAAGGAGCACTACCGCAACAACGTCGCCGTCTACGTGGCCAAAGCCAAGGCGCGCGCTGCGATCGATAGGCCGCGCAATCGCCGGTTCGTCGCGGAATATCTCGCGACGCATCCCTGCGTTGACTGCGGTGAGACGGACCGCGTCGTGCTCGAGTTTGATCACCGGGACCCCGGACAAAAACGAGACGACGTCGGGCGCCTGATCCACATGAGCACCA
>JAXDLF010000103.1:0-7758 GCA_034666765.1 Chloroflexota bacterium | reverse complement strand
CGGCGGAGCGGGAGGGCATGCCCTAAGTATCGGCCGGGGCTGCTGCTAGGTGGCGACCGGCTCCGGCTTGCGCTCCTCGACGGGCTCGCCCTTCGTGATCGCGAGCTTGCCGTCGGCCACGTCGATCTTCACGGTGTCGCCCGGAGCGAACGCCGCGAGGAGGAGCATCTCGGCCAGGGGGTCGGCGATCTCGTTCTGGATCGCGCGGCCGAGCGGCCGAGCGCCGAAGTTCGTGTCGTACCCGACGGTCGCGATGTGATCCTTCGCCTCATCGGTGATGACCAGGCTCATGGCCTGCGACGCGAGCTGCTTCTTCACGCCCTCGAGCTCGATCTCGACGATCTTGCGGATCTCGGGCTTTGTGAGCGGCTGGAACACGACCGTCGCGTCGATCCGGTTGAGGAACTCCGGACGGAAGAAGCGCTTCATCTCGTCGTTGACGCGCTCCTTCATGTGCTCGTACGCGGCCTGCGTCTCCGGGTCGTCGCCCTGGCCCTTGGAGCGGAAGCCGAGCGCGCCCTCGCTCTTCAGCATCTTCTGCGCGAGGTTGCTGGTCATGATGATGATCGTGTTCCGGAAGTCGACGGTCCGGCCCTTGGCGTCGGACAGGCGGCCTTCGTCGAAGATCTGCAGCAGGATGTTGAAGACCTCCGGGTGGGCCTTCTCGATCTCGTCGAGCAGGATCACGCAGTAGCTCTTGCGGCGAACGGTCTCGGTGAGCTGGCCGCCCTCTTCGTAGCCGACGTATCCGGGAGGCGTGCCCACCAGGCGCGATACGTTGTGCCGCTCCATGTAGTCGGACATGTCGATCTTCACCATGTTGTCGGCGTTGCCGAACATGAACTCGGCGAGGGAGCGCGCGAGGTGCGTCTTGCCGGTACCGGTCGGACCGACGAAGAAGAACGCGCCGATCGGACGACGGGGGTCCTTCAGTCCGGCGCGGGCCCGGCGGACGGCGCGGCTGATCGTCTTGATCGCCTCGTCCTGCCCGATGACCTTCGCGTGCAGCGCCTCTTCCATCTTCAGAAGCTTCTGGGTCTCTTCCTCGGCGAGGCGGCGCACCGGGATGCCGGTCCACATCGAGACGACCTCGGCGATGTCCTCGTCGGTCACCTCGGGACGCTTCTGCGATTGCGCGAGGAGCCAGTCGGCCTTCGCCTGCTGCAGCTTGTCCTGCTGGACCCGCTCCGCCTGGCGAAGGGTGGAGGCGAGCTCGTACTGCTGGGCCTCCATCGCGGCTTCCTTCTCGGTGCCGACGCGGTCGAGCTCCTTCTGCGCGTCCTTCATCTCGACCGGCAGGGTCGAGTAGCGCAGCCGCACGCGGCTCGCGGCCTCGTCCATGAGGTCGATGGCCTTGTCCGGGAGGAACCGGTCGGTGATGTAGCGAGCCGAAAGCTCCGCCGACGCCTTCACGGCGTCGTCGGTGATCGAGACCTTGTGGTGCTCCTCGTACCGGGAGCGGATGCCCGTGAGGATCTGTTGGGTCTCTTCGATGGACGGCTCTTCGACCATGACCGGCTGGAACCGGCGCTCGAGGGCCGCGTCCCGCTCGATGTACTTGCGGAACTCGTCGAGCGTCGTCGCGCCGATGCACTGGAGCTCGCCCCGCGCGAGCGACGGCTTCAGGATGTTCGCCGCGTCGACGGCACCCTCCGCGGCGCCGGCCCCGACGAGCGTGTGGAGCTCGTCGATGAACAGGACGACGTCGTGGGCGTGACGGAGCTCCTCGATGATCTTCTTCAGGCGCTCCTCGAACTCCCCGCGGTACTTCGTGCCCGCGACGAGCGACCCGATGTCCAGCGTCAGCACCCGCTTCCCCTGAAGGGTCTCGGGTACGTCGCCCTTCACGATCCGGTGCGCGAGCCCCTCGGCGATGGCGGTCTTGCCGACGCCGGGCTCGCCGATGAGGGCCGGGTTGTTCTTCGTCCGGCGGGACAGGATCTGGATGACCCGCTCGATCTCCTTCTCGCGGCCGATGACCGGGTCGAGCTGGCCGGCCTTCGCCATTGCCGTGAGGTTCACCCCGAGCTGGTCGAGCGTCGGGGTCTTGGAGCTACCCGACTTCGCGCCCGCGCCCGCGGTCTCCTGCGTCGCCGGGTGCTGCTGGCCGAGCGTCGCGATCACCTGGTGCCGGACCTTCTCGAGCGACACGCCGAGCGACTCGAGGACGCCGGAGGCGATCCCCTCGCCTTCACGGACCAGGCCGAGCAGCAGGTGCTCGGTGCCGACGTGGCTATGGCCGAGCTTGCGGGCCTCGTCGATGGCGAGCTCGATGACCTTCTTGGTGCGGGGCGAGAGGGTGATCTCGCTCGGCGAGGTGGTCGAATCGCCCCGGCCGATGATGAACTCCACGGCCGTGCGGACCTTCGAAAGCTCCACCCCGAGCGAGTCGAGGACCCGGGCGGCGACGCCCTCGCCCTCGCGGACCAGGCCAAGCAGGAGGTGCTCGGTCCCGATGTAGTTGTGGTTGAACCGGATGGCCTCGTCCTGGGCAAGGGCCAGCACTCGCTTCGCGCGGTCGTTGAAGCGGTCGAACGGTCCCATCAGATGGCCTCTGCCGGGTATACGAATGAGTTCGGCATCTGGTTCCGATTATACGTTCGGGATTTGCGAGTTCGGCCCGTCTGCCTGCCGAATAGATAGGGAGAGGCGCCGCCGCTCCGGGTCGATGCCGACAACTTTCACCCGAACGTGTTCCCCCACCTGGACGGCGTCACCGGGCTCTACGACACGGTGCGAGGCCAGCTCGCTCACGTGTATCAGCCCTTCCAAGCCCTCGCCGACGCGGGCGAACGCGCCAAACGCCATCAGCCGTGTGATCTCGGCGTCATACGTGCCGCCCTCCGCGAAGTCCTCCCCCACCCGGGTCCACGGGTCGTCTGCCAGCTGCTTGATGGAGAGGGAGATGCGCTCCTTGTCCGGGTCGATCGCGGTGACGACCACCCGAACGGGGTCCCCTACCTGGTGGACGGTCATCGGGTTCACGCCCTTGTCCCAGGTGATCTCGGAGCGATGCACCAGACCGTCGGCGATACCGACGTCGACGAACAGACCGAACCCGGTGACGTGCGTCACGGTCCCTTCGAGGACGTCGCCGACGTTCAGCTGCGCCGCGGCCCTCGCTTTCCGCTGCCGGCGCAGCTCCTGGGTGGCCGCCTTCTCCGAGAGGATGAGCCGGTTGCGCTTCGGGTCGACCTCGATGACCTTCAGCGTCAGATCCTTGCCGACCAGGGCCCGCACCGCGTCGGGCACGCCCTCGCCCTCGAGCGGACGAACGAGCGCGCCCAGCGACGCGAGCTGAGAGAGGGGCACGAATCCGCGGACGCCTAGGTCGACGACGACGCCGCCGCGGTTGGCCTCGACCACCAGCGCGTCGAGCACTTCGCCGGTCCGCTGCTTCTCGGCCATCTCCTGCCAGCGCCGGGCGCGCCGCGCGCGGCGGAGCGAGAGGACCGCGTGGCCCTGCGGACCCTCCGGGTGCACGACGAGCGCGAGCACGGTGTCCCCGATCTCCAGCGGCTCGCTCAGCGACGCTGTCGCCTCCCGCAGCGAGAGCACTCCCGCGGAGCGGCCGGCGAGGTCGACGAGCACTTCGTCTCCGGTGATGCCGGCGACCGTTCCTTCCACGGTCTCGCCGGAGCGAAGTGGCCGGAAGGTCTGCTCTTCGCGTTCGACCTCGGCGAGCAGCTCGGCCATCGTCTGCGGACCGGGCGCGTCGAGCTCGGTCGGGGCGGCGGGGGCGTCGTCGATCTCTTGGTCGTGCTCCGGGCCGAGCCGCATCGTCACCGCCGGATGGGCGGCATTTGACGTGCCACCGGAGGCGGATGCAGTACCCCGAATCGGTAGAATTGGGCGAGCCCCAGGTTGCGGGGCCGGAGGTCGTCAGGTCAATTCGACGGCACGGTGGCCTGAGCGTCTCGAACATGCGGCGACGCTCCTCCGCGCGGAGGGTGCCGCCATCCTCTCGCTCCGCGATGGCGTGTACTCCACCCTCTTTTCCTACCGGATCGGCGTCGACATCGACTGGACCCAGCTCGTCGGAGCCGACCGGCTGAGCGCCGCCATGGAGAGCGACACCGCGGTAACCGCCGCGATCGCCGCCGGCCGCTGGGGCGAACAGGCGGCGTACGCGGTCGTCTCGGCCATCGAGCGGGATGCGAACGGCGGATCCTGCCTGTGCGCGCTGCGGCGCGGCGTGCCGTTCGACGCGATCGAGGTCACCGGGGCCTTCGCCGCGTCCCGGCTCATGGCCAGCTCCATCGATGACGGCCGCCGGCTCGCCACGGCCGAGCGGGCCGGCGCCGCACGCCTCGTCCAGCGCTCGGTGCGTCACGAGCTGGAGCGCAACCGCGACGCCGCCGCGCTGTCGCGGGCGGCGGCCCTGATCGCCGCGAGCATCGACGCGAACGGGGCGTCGATCATGCTCGTCGACGGGGCGGAGCTCCACCTGCGCGCGTCCGTCGGGCTGCCCAAGGGGATGCTCGGTCACCGCCAGCGGATCGGCGAGGGCATCGCCGGGTACGTCGCACAGAGCGGGGAGCCGGTCGAGCTCTCGGGCGCCGTCCGCGACGACCGGTTCACCGGTACCGATCCGGACGCGGGCTCGGCGCTCTCGATCCCCCTTCGGGTAGGCGACCGGGTCATCGGCGTGCTGAACGTGAAGCGGTCCGCCGGCACCGACGCCTTCGACGACCTCGAGCGGTCCCTGGTGACGGACCTCGCCGACGAGCTCGCCCACGCCGTCGGGCCGAACCCTGACCGGGACGAGCCCGCCGAACGCCCGGCCCCCCAACCGCCGGCGCCCCGGGACGAGACCCGGTTGCGGATCCTCGCGGTGGAGGACCACCCGGTCATGCGGATCGGGATCCAGAGCCTGCTCGAGCGAGAGGGGATGACGGTGGTCGGCCTGAGCGCGACCTCCACCGAGGCGGTCGAACAGGCGCGTCAGGGGATCGCCGACGTGGCCCTCGTCGACCTGAACCTCCCGGACGCCGAGGGGGTGGACGTGATCGAACGGCTGCACGACGCGGCCCCCCACCTTCCCGTCGTGGCGTACTCGGTGGACGGTTCCCCCGACCGGGTACGGGCCGCCATCCGCGCCGGCGCGATCGGGTATCTCAACAAGGGGACCCCTGCCAAGCGGGTCATCGCGGCCCTGCGCGCCGCCGCCGCCGGGCTGTCGGCACTCGGACCGGAGGAGGCGGCCGCCCTGGCCGAGCCCCACGATGCGGTCACGCTGGTGCAGAAGGCGGTGGCCCGTTCGCTCCCGCCGGCCTTCGAGAACGCCCCCGAGCCGACGCCCCCGGCCCGGATCGAGAAGGTCCCCGACCGCTCGCCGAAGGACGCCCTCAGCGCTCGCGAGCTCGAGCTGCTGAAGTACCTGGCCGAGGGATACACCAACAAGGAGATCGCGCGGGCGATGGTCCTTGCCGAGGACACCGTCAAGAAGGCCGTCCAGACGCTCATCGCGAAGCTCGGGGCGACCGACCGCACCCATGCGGTGGTCCTCGCCCTCCGTTCGGACCTGATCGCCTAGTCCCCGGGGCGGTCCGACTGGGGTGTTTGCGGGCCCCGACCAGGTATCCGAACTCGGCCTGGGTGGGGCTTCAGCGCGCCCTGCGGGAAGCACAAAGTCCCACTTCGTACCGGTCGGTCACGTGGACCGGCCAGCGGTCGAAGGGGGCAAGCGTGGAGACCGGCCAGCTTTGGGCGAGCTGCCGTCAGGGCGACAGGGCGTCGCGGTGCGCGCTTATCGAGCGCTACGCATCGCTGGCGACGGCCGTCGCGCGGCGGATGCGGGTACCGACCGGCGCCGTCATGGGACGTGACGACGTGGAGTCGGCCGCCTTCACCGGGCTGATCGACGCCGTCGACCGTTACGACCCGGACCGGGGTGTTCCCTTCGAGGGGTACGCCGGCCTGCGGATCCGCGGGGCCGTCCTCGACGAGCTCCGGCGCCTGGACGACCACACGCGTCACGACCGGCGGCAGGCCCGCGAGGCCACCGACGACGCCGAGCCGGAGATCGGGGCGTACGGCGCCACCCTGTCGCTGGACCTGCTGCTCGAGACCGGCGACCGGGACTGGGCGGCCGAGGACGACACGAGCGACCGCTACGAGAACCAGGACCTGCGCACGCGGGTCGAGAGCGCGCTCCGGCGCCTCCCGCCGCGGCAGCGCGAGCTGCTCGGCCGCTACTACGGCGACTCGCTCACGCTGCGCGAGTCCGCGCGGAAGATGGGGATCAGCGAAGCCCGCGCGTGCCAGCTGCACGGACGCGCGATCCTCAACCTCCGCCGCGAGCTGGCCGCGCTCATGAGCCCGAGCACCACCAGCCCACAGGCGACGAGCCCGCACACCGCAAGCCCGGTGGCCGCCTAGACCGCGAGCGCGACGCGCCGCTGCGCCGGCAGGAAAGCGTCGGCCCGGAGCTCGAGGCGACCGACATCCGTCATCCAGACGGCGAGGCCGAGCGGAGCGATCAGCTCGACCAGCCGCTTTCGCGACAAGGTGGAGAGGTCGTCGAAGAGCGGATGCGCGATGGACGTGAAGCAGATCCGGCCATCGCGCTCCGCTGGGGGTCCCTCCGCGAGGGCGCCGAGGCGCTCGTACTTCCACTGCACGTATGACGCGCGCGACAGCTGATGGGCGATCGCGAGCCGCCGGTCGAAGGGACCGCCGACGATGCGCGCGTCGCCGAGCAGCGAGCCCAGGATCACCTGGAACTGCACCGGATCCGGGGCGAGGCGTCGCAGTGACACATGCGGAGCGAGGCTCATGCGATATGGATCGGGCGGCACTTGCTCCGCCACGCGTCCCGATGCCGATCGGGCTGACGACCAGCTCGCGAGTCCCACCGTGGGCGAACGAACGGCCACCGAACGTGAGGCCGTCGTCTCCGTACGCCGCGCGAATGTACGCAGAGGAAGGGTGGCTGTGGTCGTTCTGCCACATCCGCGCGCGACGGTGAGCCGCCCCGCAGGCACTTCGGGTGCAGACGGGCTGGGACGTGGATGCGGTGACGACGGATATCCCCGCGCGTATCGATCGATTGCCTTGGTCACGGTGGCATTGGCGTGTCGTATTCGCCCTGGGCATCACATGGGTCTTGGATGGCCTCGAGGTCACCATCGTCGGAGCGCTCGGCGGCCGGCTCACCGAACCGGAAGCGCTTGGTCTCAGCGACGTTCAAGTCGGCTCGCTCGGGTCGCTGTACATCGCCGGCGCGGTCGTGGGCGCGATCGTCTTTGGCTGGCTGACCGACCGGCTCGGTCGCAAGAAGCTGTTCATGTTCACGCTCGCCTGGTACACGGTCTTCACCGTCCTCTGCGGTCTCGCGCCCAACTACCCGATCCTTGCGATCCTGCGGTTCTTCACCGGAATGGGCATCGGCGGCGAGTACTCCGCGATCAATTCGGCGATCGATGAGCTGATCCCGGCTCGCGTGCGCGGTCGGGTGGATCTCTCCATCAACAGCAGCTGGTGGCTCGGAACGATGATCGGCAGCGCCCTCAGCCTGCTGCTGCTCGATCCGCAGATCTTCCCGGCGTCCCTGGGCTGGCGTCTCGCGTTCTTCCTCGGCGCCTTCATCGCCCTCGCGGTGATCTGGGTCCGGCGCGCCGTGCCTGAAAGCCCACGATGGCTGATGACGCACGGCCGGGTCGATGAGGCCGAACGTCTGGTGGCGCAGATCGAACGGGGGGTCCGGCAGGAGACCGGCGCTCCACTGCCACCGCCCGCGGAGACGACGGTGACCGT
>JAXDLF010000102.1:0-8664 GCA_034666765.1 Chloroflexota bacterium | reverse complement strand
CCCTGTACATCCAGCGGCACTTTGCGATCACGGGTGTGTTCGTGCCGCTCGTCGGCGCGGTCGAGATCGGTGCTCCAGTGTTCGTCATCATCGCGATCATCGCGATCATCGGTACGTCAAACGGAGTCAACCTGACCGATGGGCTCGATGGGCTGGCGGGAGGCACCTGCGTGTTCGCGTTCCTATCGTTCGCGTTCATCGCGGCCGCGCGTGGATTCCCGTGGCTCGTCGTCATCTGCGCGGCAATCGTGGGAGCGCTGCTTGCGTTCTTATGGTTCAACGCGCATCCGGCCGAGATCATCATGGGCGACGCGGGCGCACTCGCTCTCGGCGCGACCCTCGCGACGATCGCGCTGACGACGGGGTTCATTGTCCTGCTGCCGATCGCCGGCGTGATCTTCCTGGCTGAAACTCTCTCCGTGATCCTGCAGGTTGGAAGCTTCAAGCTGCGCGGCAAGCGCATCTTCCGGATGGCACCGTTCCACATCCACTTCGAGCTGTTGGGCTGGCCGGAGGAGAAGGTGACCATCCGGTTCTGGCTCATCGGCGCGCTCGCCGGCATCGCCGCGGCGATCCTCGCGTTCGCGACGCCGGTCTCGTGACCCTCCTCGAGTCCACGTGGGTCGAGCGCGACGGGATCCTCCGCTCGCCGGCGCTCACCGCGCTCGGCCTGGTCGCCGGGTTCACCACGCGCGCGCTCGGCAGCATGGCCGGCGGCGTCTTCCCGCTCGACGAGCAGGAGCGGAACCGGGTCGTCCTCGCCGAGCGCCTCGGCTTCGACCGCGTCGTGCGCCTGAAGCAGGTCCACGGCGACACCGTCGTACGCGCCGACGACGTCGGCACGCCCTGGCCGGAGGCCGACGCGATGTGGACGGCGACGCCGGGCCTGCTGCTCGGCGTCGCCGCGGCGGATTGCGTCCCGGTCCTCGTCGCGGACCCCGCCGGGCCGATCGGCGCCGCGCACGCGGGATGGCAGGGCACGAGCAAGCGGATCGCCGTGCGGCTCGTCGAGGCCCTCGTCCGCAACGGCGCGGAGCGGTCGCGCCTGGTCGCGGCCATCGGCCCGTCGATCGGACCGTGCTGCTACGTCATCGACGAGCCGCGTGCGGCGACGATCCGGGAGCGCCTCGGCGCCGACAGCGGCGACGTGCTCTTCGCCGGCCCCGACGGCCGCCCCGTCTTCGACCTCTGGTCGGCGAACGCGCAGCAGCTCGAGCAGGCCGGCGTCCCGACGGTCGAGCGCTGCGACGTGTGCACCCGGAGCGGTGGCGCCGACATCTGGAGCTACCGCGGCGACGCGGGCCGCAACGGGACCGGCCTCGGGATCATCGGCCGGCCGAGATGACCCTGATCTTCGACCCCGAGATCGGGCCGCGGGACTTCGCCGGGCGCCGGGTGACCATCGTCGGGCTCGGCAAGGGCCGGACGGCCGCGGGCATCGCGCGCTTCCTCGTCGCGCACGGCGCGTCGGTGACGATCACCGACCCGAAGCCGCGCGAGAAGCTCGCCGAGGGCATCGGGCGGCTTGGCGCGACGCCCGCGGAGCTCGTGCTCGGCCCATCGAGCGACGACGCGGCGCTCGCCGACCCCGACTACGTCTTCGTGATCAACGGCGTGCGACCGCGCTCGGCGACGGTGCAGCGCGCGGCGCAGCGGGGCATCCCCGTCCTCACCGAGATCGGCCTGTTCTTCCGCCTCTGCCCGGCACCGATCGTCGGCATCACCGGGACCAAGGGGAAGAGCACGACGACGACGCTGGTGGCGGACATCCTCCGCCGCGGTCCCCGCCGTGTCGTTCTCGGCGGCAACATCGGCCTGTCGATCATCGACGGCCTCTCCGAGATCACACCGGACGACGTCGTCGTGCTCGAGCTGTCGAGCTTCCAGCTGGAGACGCTCGGCCGCAGCCCACACGTCGCGGTCATCACGAACGTCCTCGAGGATCACCTCGATCACCACGGGACCCGCGACGCGTACGTCGCCGCGAAGCGGCACATCCTCGCCTGGCAGGGCCCGCGCGACGTCGCGGTCCTCAACCTGGACGATCCGACGACCGTCGCGCTGCACACCGGCGTGCCGTCGGAGGTGCGCGGCTACTCGCTCGCGCTCCGGCCCAAGCACGGCGCGTACCGCGACGCGGATGGCACGCTCGCGCTCGTCGACGGGGCGACGCGCACGCCGTTCCTGCACGAACGCGAGCTCCGCGTGCCGGGCCGGCACAACGTGGCGAACGTGCTGGCGGCCGCGATCGTCGGGGATCTCCACGGCATCGCGCCGGAGGCGATCGCAGACGCGATCCGCTCGTTCGGCGGCCTACCCCACCGGCTCGAGGTCGTGGCCGAGGCCGATGGCGTGCTCTACGTGAACGACTCCCAGGGCACGACGCCCTACGCGACGATCCCCGCGCTCACCGCGTACGGCCGCCCGGCCGTCGTGATCCTCGGCGGGGTGTCGAAGGGCGCCGACTGGACCGAGCTCGCGCGCGCCGTCGTCACGGAAGCGCGCGGCGCGGTGCTCATCGGACAGTCCGCGGACGAGATCGGCGCGGCCCTCGATCGCGCGGGTGCGCCGAAGAAGCCGCTGCCGGTCCGGCGTGCGGCGACGCTCCCCGACGCGGTCCGGGCCGCACGGGCGATGGCGCAGCCGGGCGACGTCGTGCTGCTGTCGCCGGCGGCCGCGTCGTTCGACATGTTCTCCTCGTACGAGGAGCGTGGCGAGATCTTCCGCGCGACCGCGCGCGAGCTCGCGGAGGCGCACGCGTGAAGCGGCTGCGCCTCCCGACCCACACCGGCTACGACCTGACGCTGCTGCTGGTCGTGCTCGGGCTCCTCGCGATCGGCCTCGCCATGGTCTACAGCGCGAGCGGCATCAAGGCCCTCGACACGATGGACGATCCGCGGTACTTCCTCATCCAGCAGTCAGCATGGGTGGCGATCGGTCTCGCCGCGATGCTCGTCGTGGCCCGGATCGATTACCACCGGTACCGGCGCCTCGCCGTTCCCGCGCTGCTCATCGCGATCGTGCTGCTCGTCCTCGTGCTCATTCCCGGCGTCGGGACGCGCGTGGGCGGCGCGTCGCGCTGGCTGCGGGTCTCGTCGTTCGCGGGGCTCCAGCCCGCGGAGCTCGCGAAGCTCGCGCTCGTGCTGTACCTGGCGTTCTGGCTCGGGGCGAAACGCGAGGCGGTCGGCCGCTGGTCGGTCACGGTGCCGTTCGTCGCGGTGCTGACGCTCGTCGCCGGGCTCGTCGTCGCCGAGCCGGATCTCGGGACGGCCATCGTCCTCGGCGCGATCGGTCTCGCGATGTACTTCGTGGCCGGTGCGCGCGTCGCGGAGTTCGCGGCGCTCGGCGGCCTCGCCACCATCTGCGTCGCCGCCGTGGCGGTCGTGCAGCCGTACCGGTTGGCGCGGCTCGAGACGTTCCTCGATCCGTGGAGCGATCCGCAGGGCGCCGGATTCCAGACGATCCAATCCATCTACGGCCTGGCCCTGGGGGGGCCGCTGGGGGAAGGCCTCGGCGCCGGGAAGGAGAAGTTCGGCTTCCTGCCCGCGGCGTACACCGATTCCATCTTCGCCGTGCTGGGCAACGAGCTCGGCCTCATCGGCACGCTCACCGTCGTCGTGCTGTTCCTGGTGGTGGGGTTCAAGGGCATCCGCATCGCGCTGTCGGCCCCCGACGTCGCGGGCGCGCTCCTCGCGACCGGCGTGACGGTGTGGCTGGTGTTCCAGGCCTGGGTCAACATGGCGGTCGTCGCCTCGCTCGTGCCGATGACCGGGATCACCCTGCCGTTCATCTCGTACGGCGGCTCGTCGATCTGCGTCGGTCTCGTGGCCGTCGGTATCCTCCTGAACGTTGGACGACAAGCCGTCGCAGGCGCGAACGACCGGGCGCCGGTGCGGGGTGCTGCTCGCGGGCGGGGGGACCGCCGGCCACGTCAGCCCGCTGCTCGCGGTGGCGGAGGTGCTCGCCGCCCGGGCGACCGTCGAGCTCCGGTTCATCGGGGGCCGTCGCGGCCTCGAGGGTGACCTCGCGCGGAAGGCCGGCATCCGGTTCCATGCGACGCCGCTCCCGTCACTCCGCGATCCGGACTCGAAGCTCGCGCTCCTGGGGCAGGCGCTCCTCCTGCCGATCGCGGCGCTCGACGCGGTCATCCAGCTGATCCGGTTCCGGCCGAAGGTCGTGCTCACGAGCGGAAGCTTCAGCTCGCTGCCCGTGCTCTTCGCCGCGCGCGTCCTGCGCGTGCCGATCTACCTCTGGGTGGGCGACGCGATCCCCGGCCGCGCGCTCCGGGCCGTGGCGGGGTGGTCGTCCGGCATCGGACTGACGTTCGAGCCGGCGATGCAGGCGATGCCGCGCGGCCGGGCGACCGTCACCGGGAATCCGGTGCGCGGATCCCTTCTCCGGTGGACGCGCGCCGACGGGCGGCGTGCGCTCGGTCTCGATCCCGACGTCCCGGTCGTCTTCGTGACCGGCGGCAGCCAGGGCTCCGAGCGCATCAACGGCGCGACGTTCTCCGGACTGTCGCGGCTCCTCCGTCGCGCCGCGGTGGTGCATCACACCGGACCGGCCCAGCTGCCGCGAGCCCAGGCCCAGCGCGCGCTCCTCTCCGAATCGGATCGCCCGCGATACCAGCCGCACGGCTACCTCCACGACGAGATGGGCGCCGCCCTCGCCGCGGCCGATCTGGTCGTCGGCCGGGCCGGGTCGTCCTCGATCGCCGAGCCGCTCGCGTTCGGGGTCCCGCTGGTGCTGATCCCGTTCGGCGCGGCGATGAACGCGCACCAGGCGGCGAACGCCCGCGCGGCCGCCGAGGCGGGCGCGGCGCTCGTCCTGCCGGAGAGCGATCTCGACGGCGACCGGCTGGTGTCGGTCGTCACCGGACTGCTCGACGACCCCGTCCGGCTCGGTCGGATGGCCGCGAACGCGAGAGCGGCCGGCCGGCCCGACGCGGCGGCGACGATCGCGAGCGCGGTGCTCGCGCTCGCGGGCTGTGCCTGATGCGGGTCCACGTCGTCGGCATCGGCGGGATGGGGATGTCGGCCGTCGCGCGGATCCTGCTCGCGCGCGGACACGCGGTGAGCGGCTCCGACACCGGCAGCTGGCCGCTCGGCGAGGCCCTCGCGCGGGACGGGGCCACCGTGTACCGGTCGTTCGACGCGGCCCAGGTGCGCGGCGCGGACGTCGTCCTTCGCTCGAGCGCGTACGGCGAGACCAATCCGGAGGTGCGGGCGGCGACCGACGCGGGGATCCTCGTCTGGAAGCGCGAGGACGCCTGGCGCGAGCTGTCCCGAGGCGAGCGGGTCGTCGCGGTCGCCGGCACGCACGGGAAGACGACGACGACCGCGCTGACCTGGACCGCGCACCGGGCGGGCGGCATCGACGCGTCGCTGATCTGCGGCGCGCCGCTCCGCGACCTGGGTACGAACGCGTACGCCGGACGCGACCGCACGCTCGTGATCGAGGCCGACGAGTACGACCGCACCTTCCTGGCCCTGCGTCCGGAGATCGCGATCGTGACGAACGTCGACTTCGACCACGTCGACATCTTCCCGACGAAGGCCGAGTACGACGCGGCGTTCCAGCGTTTCGCCGCGCAGGTCAGCGGGACGCTCGTCGCGTCCGAGGACGATGCCGGTGCCCGCGGCCTCGCCGCCGGGCGCAGCGTCCGGTACGGGACCGCGGTCGGCGCCGCCTACCGCGTCACCGATCGCACCGACACCGGGTCGGGCCAAACATTCCTGCTGTCCGGTCCCGCGGACCGCGGGCGTGTCACCCTTCGGCTCCCGGGCGCGCACAACGCCCTCAACGCGTCGGCAGCCATCGTCGCCGCGGTCGCCTGCGGCGTCCCGTTCGATCGCGCCGCCGATGCCTTCCACGGCTTCAACGGGACGGCGCGGCGCCTCGAGCCCCTCGGCGACGCGGCGGGCGTCACCGTGGTCGACGACTACGCGCATCACCCCGCCGAGCTGCGCGCTTCGATCGCCGCGCTCCGGCCTCGACTCGCGGCGGGCGCGCGCCTGTTCGCCGTGTTCCAGCCGCACACGCCGAGCCGGCTCGAGGCGTTCTTCGAGGACTTCGTGTCGGCGCTCGAGACCGCCGATGAGCGCACCGTCGTCCAGACCTTCGCGTCGGCCCGCGAGCAGGGCGGTGGCGACCTGGCCAGCCGCCTCGCCGAGCGCGCGCGGGCGGCGTACGCCCCGGACGCGGAGACCGCGGCCCGCGATCTGGCCGGGCGCGTGCGTCGCGGCGACGTCGTGCTCATCCTCGGCGCGGGCGACGTGCGACCGGTCGGCGAGCGGCTGCTCGCGCTGCTGGCCGCCGGGAGCCCGGCCTGAACGAGCTCGGCACCCGCGCGGAGCCGATGAGCCGGCATACCTCGCTGCACGTCGGCGGGCCGGCCGACTACTTCGTCCGGGTCCGCAGCGAGGACGATCTGGTCGGCGCGGTGCGCGTCGCGCGCGAGGCCGAGGTCCCGACCTTCATCCTCGGCGGCGGCACCAACCTCCTCGTCGCCGACGCGGGGATCCGTGGCGTCGTCCTCGAGAACGGCTACAGCGACGTGACGGTCCGCGGGACCGTGCTCGACGTCGCGTCGGGCACGCCGCTCGCGAGCGTCGCCGCGGCGGCCGCGCGGAACGGCGTCCTCGGGCTCGAGTGGATGGCGACGGTCCCCGGTACCGTCGGTGGCGCGGTGCACGGGAACGCCGGGGCATTCGGGTCGGACACGGCGAGCGCGCTCATCGACGTGCGGCTCCTCGACCTCAACGGCGACTTCTGGAACGCGCGCGTCGACGAGCTCGGGTACGGCTACCGGACGAGCGCGCTGCAGACGATGCCCGCGATGTGCGTCCGCGCCCGGTTCCACGGCGAGCCCGGGGACCGGCCGACCGCGGTGAAGCGCATCAAGGAAATGGCGAACGAGCGGATCGCGAAGCAGCCGCTCGCCCAACCGAATACCGGGTCGATCTTCCGCAACCCGCCCGGGGACCACGCCGGGCGGCTCATCGAGGCCGCCGGCCTGAAGGGGACCCGCATCGGCGACGCGATGGTGAGCCAGAAGCACGCGAACTTCATCGTGAACGCCGGCACGGCCACGGCGGCCGACGTGCGCGCGCTCATGCGCCGCTGCCAGGCCGCGGTGCGCGAGCACTTCGGGGTCGAGCTGGTCCCGGAGGTCGAGCTCGTGGGACAGTGGGACGCCTGATGGCCAGAAAGATCCGCGTCGGCGTCCTCGCCGGCGGCGCGTCGGAGGAGCGGCAGATCTCGCTCGCGAGCGGGCTGCAGATCGCCGAGCAGCTCCCGAAGGACCGCTACGAGGTCGTCATGCTGGACCCGCTCGCGCTCATGGCCCACAACCCGGCGCTCACCGAGGACCAGCGCGCGATGGCCCGGCGCCTGGTCAGCGGCGCCGCGGCCACCGAGGACCTCCCCGAGCGGGATCTCGAGCTCCCGGCGCAGATGCAGGACCAGATGCACCGCGGCTCGACGGCGCTCGCCTCGGCCTCGACCGCGCTGTCGGGCGAGGGCATCGACGTCGCGTTCGTCGCGCTGCACGGTCCGTGGGGCGAGGACGGCAAGATCCAGGGCGTCCTCGAGACGTTCGGGATCCCGTACACCGGCTCGGGCGTCCTCGCGTCGGCCCTGGCGATGGACAAGGCGATGGCGAAGACCGTGCTCGCCGCGAGTGGGATCGACGTCCCGCGCGGCGTGGTCGTGGCGAGCCCGGCGGAGCGGCCGTCGATCGCGCCGCCGAGCGTGGTGAAGCCGGTCGAGAACGGCTCGAGCGTCGGCGTGACGATGGTCGACGACCCGAAGGACTACCCGAAGGCGATCGCCGAGGCCCTGCGGTACGACCGCCGTGCGCTCGTCGAGGAGCGGATCACCGGCACGGAGCTCACCGTGGGCGTCATCGGCCCTGATGACGACCTGCAGGCCCTCCCGGTCATCGAGATCGTCCCGAAGCGCGCGTTCTTCGACTACCGCGCGAAGTACGACGCCGGTCAGTCGGACGAGATCTGTCCCGCGCGCATCCCGGACGCCGTCGCGAAGCGGGCGCAGGACATCGCGATCCGCGCGCACCGCGCGCTCGGCTGCCAGGGGATCTCCCGCATCGACCTCATCTGGTCCCCGGAGCAGGGCGACCGGATGGTCGCGCTCGAGGTCAACACGATGCCCGGCATGACCGCGAACAGCCTCGTCCCCAAGGCCGCGCGCGTCGCGGGGATCGCCTTCCCCGACCTCGTCGAGCGGCTCGTCCGCTGGGCCCTCGCCGGGCCGGAGGGGCGCGGTCGCTAGGGCGCGCGCCGGTCGCTCGCGCCGCCCCGTCCGCTCCCGCCTGCCCCCGGTGCGCCGGCCCACGGCCTGGACCGCGCTCGCGGTCGGGTGCGCGCTCGCGCTCGTGGTGATCGCGCTGTCCGGCTCGCCGCGGGTCGCGCGCGTCGGGGTGAGCGGCACGCGCAACGTGTCCGCCGAGACGGTCATGGCGGCCGCCGGACTGGTGGGCCGGCCGGCCTTCACCACGAGCACCGCGGACGCCCGCGCGGCCGTGCTGGCCCTGGCCGCGGTGCGCGAGGCGCGGGTCCGCATCCTGCTGCCCGATCGCGCGCAGATCGAGATCGTCGAGCGCGATCCGGTCGCCCGCTGGGTCGCCGGCGACGTCACGTGGTA
>JAXDLF010000101.1:0-5998 GCA_034666765.1 Chloroflexota bacterium | reverse complement strand
CGTCGCGCGCCGCCGGCGCCGGCATGCCCTCGAGCCGCGCGACGCGTCGTGGCTCACGCCCGAGGCGCTCGCGTTCCTGCGCGCGCGGAACGTCGCGCTCTGCCTGATCGACACGCCGAAGTGGCCGAGCGTCGACGCGGTGACCGCGGACTTCGTCTACATCCGCTTCCACGGGCCCGAGCGGCTCTACGCGTCGAACTACACGGAGGCGCAGCTTCGCGCGTGGGCCGGGCGGATCCGGGCGTGGCGCGCGCGGGGCCTCGACGTGTACGGCTACTTCAACAACGACGTCCCCGACTACGCGCCGCGCAACGCGCTGCGGCTCAGGGAGCTTTGCGAGGGGACCGCGTGAACCGCACGTCCCAGCCGGCGCACCGTCAACGCAGCAGCGAGAGCAACGGCGGCCCGAGGAAGACGAGCAGCAGCGCAGGGAGGACGCAGAAGGTGAGCGGAAACATCATGAGCACGGGAAGCCGCCGGGCCTTCGCCTCGGCCTGACGGCGTTCGGCGTCACGCAGCGCATCGGCCTGCGCGACCAGCAGCTCGGCGAGCGGAGCACCGAATCGCGCGGCCGACTCGACCAGTGCGGCGATCCGGGCCTCGTCCGGTCCGCACGCACCGAACGCTTCGAATGCCCGCCGCGGCGGCCGCGCGAGACGAAGGTCGGCGAGCAGCCTGCGCGCCTCGGGCAGCCGGGCGACGCGCGGCGACCGCGAGACGAGCGCGGAGAGCGAGAGCTCGAACGAGAGGCCCGCGTCGAGCCCAACGACCACCGCGTCGAGGAGCGAGGCCAGCTCGGGCGTGTCCGACGGCGCCCGCACGAGCCGCCAGAGCCACACCGCGCCACAGACTTCGAGGCCGATGGCGATGGCCGCGAGCAGCTTGCCCGGCCCGAGCAGGGTCCCGACATACGACGGCGTCAGGACCGCGAAGAAGAGCGCGCCGAGTGGCGCGAGACCGACCAGGACGATCGCGGACAGCCGGCCCTGCGCCGTGAGGGCGGCGCGCTCGGCGTCCAGGGCCAGACGGCCGCGCAGCAGCTGGGCCACTCGCGACAGGCTCCGTCCGATCCGGCCGCCGCTGCGGGCGAACGCGGCGACGACGATCACGAACGGCGCCAGCTCCGCGGACGGGACGACGTCGTCGAACGCGGCGAGCGCGCGGTCGATCGGCTCGCCCAGGCGTAGCGCGGTCGCCACGCGCGCCGTCGCGCGCGCGAGCGCGGGCGGCAGCGTCGGCGCGACCTCGGCGAACGCGAGCTCCAGCGAGAGTCCTGCCGCGAGCGCCGCCGCGAGGGCATCGACCAGCGCCGGAACGGCCGCTCGCCGAGCTCGCCGCTGGGTGCGGGCTTGCACGAGCGCACGCGCGCGGTCGCGCGGGATCGCGGCGGCGATGAGGATCGCGCCGGCCAGGGCGAGCAGCGCGGTCAGGCCCGCACCGGCCGCAGGACGTACCCCTCGGCCGAATCGGGGTCCACCTCGGCGATCTCGACGATGCGGCGCCGCCCATCCGGGCCACGCTCCTGATGCACGACGATCTCGACGCCGCGGCGGATCTGCTCCTGGATCGCGGCGAGCGGCAGGTCGAGTCCGGCCATCATCGCCATCGTCTCGAGGCGGAGCAGCGCACGGTACGCACTGCTGGCGTGCGCCGTGGTGAGCGATCCGCGATGACCGGTGTTCATCGCCTGGAGCATGTCCAGGGCTTCCCCGCCCCGGACCTCGCCCACGACAATCCGATCGGGACGCATCCGCAGGGCGTTGCGCAACAACGTTCTCGTGTCGATCGCGCCGATGCCTTCGACGCTGGGAGGGCGCGTCTCGAGACCGACGACGTTGGGCTGCGGGAGCCGGAGCTCCGCGGCATCCTCGATGGTGACGACGCGCTCGTCGTCGCCGATGGCGAACGCGAGGGCGTTCAGGGTCGTCGTCTTCCCGCTCGAGGTGCCGCCGGACACGAGGATGCTGCGGCGCGCTCGCACGGCGCCGACCAGATACCCGATCGCCGCGGCCGACGCGGTCCCGGTGCGGACGAGATCGTTCGGATCGAACGGCCGCGCGGAGAATCGCCGGATGGTGAGCACCGGGCCCTGCGTGGCGATCGGGGGGATGACGGCGTGCACGCGCGAGCCGTCGGGCAGGCGCGCGTCGACGAGCGGCTGGGCCAGGTCGATGCGGCGCCCGAGCGGCGCGACGAGGCGCTCGATGAGCACGAGGATGTCTTCGGCGTCGCGGAAGCGGATCGGCGTCGGCTCGACCCGGCCATCGCGCTCGACCCAGACCCCGCGCGTGCCGTTCACCATGACCTCGCTCACCCGCTCGTCGCGCAGGAGCGGCGCGATCGCGCCGAGCCCGAAGAACCGGTCTTCGAAGAAGCGCTCGAGCTCTCGAAGCTCGGCGCTGGACAGCGCGACCCGCTCAGCGGCCGCGCTTTCGCGGAGCAATCGGCCGAGGTGCTCCGCGCGCGGCCGGCCGTCCGGCGCGTCGCGCAGCCGCGCCAGGAGGGCCCGCTCGATGCGGTCGCGCGCCGCGGTCACGCGGCGTCGATCGCGAGGAGCTCGGCGAGATCGTCGTACGAGCGCCCGAGCTGACCGTCGACGGCGTCCCGCGCCCTGAGCGCGTCGGAGATCGAACGTTCGTCGCGCGGAAGATCCCGGAACGCACCGGCGATCGGGCCCTGCGCGCCGATGAGCCACGCGCCGGAGGGAACGTCGGCGGCGATCAGGGCCGAGAGTGACGCGGGATCGGCGTAGCCAAGCACGAGGACGCGGTCGCTGCGGGCCGCCGCCGCGCGGGCGCGCTCGTCCGCGAGCACCGGGGCGTCGACGATCACAAGATCGGCGAGCTCGCGCGCCGCGGCGATCGCCATGCCGAGCAGCGCCGCACTCGGCACGACCGGCGGCCCGCCCGCAACGGAGAGCCGCGGTCGGACCGATGTCGCGACGAGCTGCAGATGTTCGGCGCGAAGCTCTCCTGCCAGCGCGTCCAGCTCCGACCAGGATCGCGCCTCGACGCCGAGCCACCAGCCGAGCGAGCCGCTTCCGGTCGCGTCGACGGCGAGGACCGTGGTGTGCTCGGCGATCCGGCGCGCGAGATTCGCGACGCAGAGCGTTCTGCCGGTGCCGCCGCGCGCGGCGGTCACCGTGATGACCCGGGTGCGCTGCCGCGCCGGATGCGGCAGGCAACGCGCGACAAGTGGCCCGATGACCGCCGCATCCGCCGACTGCGCGATGGGCGTGTGGTCACCACCCAGCGAGCGCAGCCACGTCGCCTGCTCGGAGGTGGCCACGACGATTCGCGGGATGTCCGCCGCGAAGCCGGCGGCCGCCGCGGCGGCGCCGGCGATCCGCAGGTCGACGAGGACCGCACGCGGCGCCAACGTTGTCGGCTCGAGACCGAGCACCTCGCATGCCGCGCGCAGCTCGTCGCCGCCGCATATCGCGACGCGGGTCAACGGGTCGAGCGGAGGAGCGGCACGAGCAGGAGGCCGCTGGCGCGCGCCACCCCAAGGGCGGTGACATCGTCGGCGCCACTGCCGACCACGATCGCGCGGTCGTCGGCCGAGACGACGACCAGGTCGAGGGCGACCGCGGTCGCGGTTGCGTGCTCGCCCGGGCGCAACGCGAGGATGTCGAGGCGGTCGCCGGGACGCAGTCCCGCGATGGGCGCCGCAAGCCAGCTCGCCGGGATCGAGAACGCCCAGGTCCCGGGGGCAAGGGTGTCCGCGATCGTGGCGGGTGACGGGCTCACCGGCGACGTCGAGCCGTGCAACGACGCGAGCAGTGACGCGGCGAGCAGCAGCGCGCCCCCGGCGCCGAGGAGCGCCCGGCGCGGAATGCCGCCGCGGGCCACGGCGGTCAGCGACGGCAGCATGTCGTCCGGATCGACACGCGCTGCCGATGCGCACCGAGCGCGAGGGTGACCTCGAGCGAACGGCCGGCGGCGAGGATCGCGAGATCGCGGACCGGCCCGGCACCGTTCGCGGCCGCGAGCTTGTCCGCGGCAGCCCGCGACCGATCGACCACCAAGACGTCCCTGACGAACGCGTCCAGATCGGCGCGGGTCTGAGGGGCCGAGCCAAGGAGCTCGACCTGCGCGTCCGCGAGCGCGGCGCCCGCGGCTTCAGCCGCGGCCTCACCTGCCCGCCGCTCGTGGGCATCGGCGAGGATCCGATCCTGAGCGGCGACCAGGGCGACGACCGTCATGGCCGCGATGCCAAGCGCGAGCACGGCGAGCACGAGGGCCTGGCCACGGTCGTCGGTCACGGCGTCCACTCCATGAGCCGCGCCGCCTCGCTGCGGATGATCAGGGCCGGCAGCCCGATGAACGAGAGCGGCGCGGCGATCGCGTAGCGCAGCCGCACGGCGACGAGCGTCCCGCGGGGATCGGAGCCGCGCTGCGCTTCGGGCGGCTCGATCGCGACATCGACACCGGCCGCGTCAAGTGGCGCGGCGGCGGCGGCGACGCTGGCCCGTACCTGGCGGTCATCGTTCGTCAAGGCGGCGGTGCGCGCACCCTCGGCCGCCGCGTGCTCGAGCGCGAGTCGCGCGACGCCGACCTCCGACAGCTCGGCGATGGCCAGCGCGAGCACGAGCAGCACGGGCAGCACCAGTGCGAACTCGACCAGTGCTTGCGCGCGCTCGCTTCTCACGCGATGAGCAGGAACGGCAGCCGCCGCCGGCGCCGGTACATCGCGAGCGCGGCGGCACCGCAGAAGAGTCCGACGCCGAGCGCGCCGTAGAGCACCGGCGCGTGCTGATCGATCATCGCCGAGACCGCGCGGGCCGCGAAGTCGAGGATCGCGCCGCGCCAATCCAGCGGGGGAACCTGCCCTGTCGCGAGGGTGGACGTGACCAGCGCGATCGCGCGCGGGTCGGTCGTCACGCCGCCGTGACCGTCGATCGCGCCGATCGTGCCCGGCAGGAGGATCCGCGACGTCACGCCGGGCGTCCACGCGTCCGGCCCGGTCACGATCGCGTCCGTCGCCATTCGCAGATCGAGCCGCGTGACCCGCTCAGGCGGCGGTCCGTGACGGACCTCCGCCAGATCGCGGACCGCCGCTGTCCCGACGTCCTGAGCGACCGCACCGGTGATCGCACGCAGCTCGCTCGACGTCCCGATCAGGCCACTCAGCCGCAGGAGCGGCCCGGCCATCTGGGCTTCGGTCGAGCCGTTGTGGGGCGCGGCCAGTGCGATGTACGTCGTCACCTTGTCGTCCGCCGAGAGGCCCCGGCGGAACGCGTCATCCACGACGGCGCCGCCCATCGAGTGGGAGACGATCTCGATCTTCGGGTGCGTCTTCGCGAGGGCACGGATCTGCGCGATGAGCTGATCCGCGTTGTCGTGGATCGAACCGTGCGTGTCGTAGGGGTACGTCGGATCGGCCCCGAACCGATGGACCTCATAGCCGGGATCGGCGCCGAGAGCCGCGATCAGCGGGCCGAACGTGCCGTCTGCGGCGTCCGATCCGATGCCGGACAGCACGATGATCACCGTCTTGCCGCTCGATCCGTCGGCTGCGGTTTCGGCGAGCTCGGCTGGACGCAGGACGCTCCGGGCCGGACGGTCCGGGCGCGTCGAGTGCGTCGGACCGTCGTCCCCGGCGGCGACCTGGGCTCCGGGTCCGACGGCCAGGAAGGCTGAGGCCGCGACCAGGCAGACGATGTGGAGCACGCGGCGCATGACGTGATGACACGTCGGAGGAGCAGGCCCGGGCACTAGGACCGGTGACCGGGACGCGCGTACCGATCTAGGTGCGGGTCTTCGCGACCTCGGACGCCTGCGATCGCGCCGCGTCCTCCTCGGCGTCGTCGAGCGGCGCGAGCTCGACCGGGCCGTGGCGGCGCGCGAGCCCCCAGGTGATGAGCCGATCGGCGAGCCACGGGTTCTTCGGCAGCGCGGAGCCGTGGAGGTAGCAGCCGATGAGCTTGCCCTGCACCGCGCCCTCGGTCTTGTCCCGCTCGTTGTTGCCGTGACCGGCGATGACGCGCCCAAGGGGC
>JAXDLF010000100.1:0-4219 GCA_034666765.1 Chloroflexota bacterium | reverse complement strand
TCATCAGCGATGTCAGGAAGAGGCCGAACGTGGGCACGAGCCAGAACACCGCGATCACGATCAGCAGCAGGTTGAGCGGGGCTATTGCAACGAAGCGGAGGATGCGCGCCGCGACCGTCTCGCGGGGATCGGGGACCTGAGCGTCGTCGCCGACTGCGGTTGCCATCAGACTTCCCTCCGGAAGCGGCGGATGTTGAGCGCGAGCACCGGGATCACGAGCAGGAACAGGAAGACCGCGATCGCAGAGCCGAGCCCGAAGTCGTTGACGCCGCCGAACGAGGTGCGCCACATGGCAAGCGCGATCACGTTGGCGTCGGCCTGCACCGAGGACGGCGCGACCGAGAGCACGATGTCGAACACCTTGAGCACATTTATGAGCATGGTGATGAACACGACGCTCAGGACCGGCGCCAGCAGCGGCACCGTGACCCGCCGGAAGACCTGCCACTCCGTCGAGCCGTCCGTGCGCGCGGCTTCCAGCACGTCCCGTGGAATGGCTGCCAGCCCGGCTCCGATCACCACCATGGCGAAGCCGGCCCAGACCCAGATGTAGGCGATCATGATCGCGGGATTGATGAGCTTGGACCCGAGCCATGAAATCCCGCCGAACGGTTTCCTGAACGTGTCCGAGCCGATCGCCGTGCGATATTCACCGGCCTTGACGTCCTTGAAGGCGAAGTCGCCGGCGGCATCGGTCTTGGTCGTCCCGATCGTCTTTCCCGCCTGGTCGCGCAGTTCGACCGTCACCCCGGGCAGCCCGAGCTCGCCCTTCTCGAGCTTGCCGGGTGTCCCGCCGCCGGGCTTGAAGTCGCGCCACACCGCGCCCGTGATCTCGCCGGACTTCGGAGACGGCTGCTTGGCCTGCACGGCACCCTTGGGCACCTGGTCCGGCGGGATGCCCGTGAGCGGCAGGAGAGCGATGGAACCCGGGCGCACCGGTGTCCTGAGCACGATGCCGGTGGCCGGCGTGCCCGTCAGCTTCGTCCCGGAAGGAAGGGCGTCGGAGAGCGGGCCGGGTGGCAAGAACTTATCGTGAACGACGGCGACGGCGGCGTTCAGCGCGCCACGCGAGGGCTCCTGCTGATACATGATGCGCCAGATCACGCCAGCCGCGAAGAGCGAGATCGCCATCGGCATGAACACCGCGATCTTGAACGCCACGGCCCAGCGGATGCGCTCCGTCAGGACCGCAAAGACAAGGCCGATGGCCGTCACCAGCGCCGGCACGACCGCGACCCAGATCGCGTTGTTCTTGATCGCAGTGCGCGTCGTGTCGGTGGAGAACAGCGTCTGGTAGTTGTCGAGCCAGATGAAGTTGTCACCCGAGCGGTCGTAGAAGCTGCGCCAGATCGTGTAGCCGAGCGGATAGAGAATCCAGACGGCGAGCAGGATCAGCGCGGGCGCGAGGAATGCAGCGGTGACCGCGAAGGCCCGCCAGCGACCGGGCTCGCCACCCGGCGGAGCCCCCGAGTACGGGGGCTCCGCGCCGATGCTCGGGGTACTCACGTCGCTCCTACTTGTAGGCGGCGGCGGCCGCTGTCTCGAGCTTCTTGGCGGTGCCGGTCACGTCCTTGGGGTTCTTGAGGAAGTCCTGGAGCGCCTTCCACTCGCCCTGGCCCGGCGTGCCGCCGAATGCCGCAGGGGCGAGATCCGACATGTCGAAGCGGAACGTCTTCGCCTGTGCGAGCGCCGTCGCGGCCGCGCGCTGGAGCGCATCCGGGTAGGCGTTCGCCGGCACGCCCTTGTTGGGCGAGGACATGCCGCCCCGCTTGGCCCAGATCGTGGCCGCGGCAGGCGTCGCCAGGAACGAGACGAGCGCGCGCGCCGCCGGGGTGTCCTTGAACATCACGACGCTGTCTCCCGAGCCCACCACCGAGGGCGCCGAACCCTTGATGGACGGGAACGCGAACTGGTTGTAGTCGACGAGCGGCTTGGCCTTGACGGTCGCCGCGGTCGGTACGAAATCGCCCTCCATGACCATCGCAGCCTTGGGCGGCTTGCTGAACACGTTGTTGACCGAGTCCGCGAGAAGGGTCTGGAGCGCACCGGAGGTGCCACCGTAGATGTTGCCGGTGTCGCCGTAGACCTGCGCCATCGTCTTGAGCGTCTCGATCACGGACGGATCGGTCCACTTGATCGTGTGCTTCGCGAGCTGGTCGTACTTCGCCGCGCCTGCCACACGGAGGTAGACGTTCTCGAAGAGGTCGGTGAGCGGCCAGCCGTCGCCGCCGTCGATCGAGTACGCGGGCGTTCCCGATGCGCGCAGCGTCTTGGCAGCGGCGAGCAGCTCCGTCCACGTCTTCGGCGGTTTCACGCCGGCGTTCTTGAAGGCCGGCACGGAATACCAGATCATCGACTTGTTACTGCCCTTGATGACCATGCCGTAGAGGTGGCCCGAGTAGGTGCCGAGTGTCAGCCAGGACGGTGTGTAGTACTTCGACATCGTGCTCTTGACGAAGTCGATCGGCTTGATCGCCTTGCGGGCGGAGAACTGCGCAACGAGGCCGGGCTGGGCAATCGACGCCAGGTCGGGCGGGTTGCCGCCGGCGACCGCCGTCGAGAGCACCGTCGCGGTGTTGTCCCCCGCCGACGTGTACTTGACGCTCACTCCCGGGTACTTTTTCTGAAACGCGTTGAGGACCTCTTGGAAGTTCTTCTGCTCCGCCCCCGACCAAATGCCGACCCACGACAGCTTGCCGCTCACCGCGTGCTTGTGGCCGGGCGCTCCGCTGGCGGTCGTCGCGAGCGCCGTGAGCGACGCCACTGCCATGCCGAGAGCGAGCATGGAGATCCGTAACCGGCTCATGTGGGCTCCTTCGAGGGGGGGTTGTCGTAGATGCCGAGAGAGGTCTCGGGATCGAAAAAGTGCAGGGAGCGCGTGTCCACGGCAACCTCCACCGTGTCCCCGCCGCGTACACGCGAGCGCGGGCCGAAACGCCCCACGAGCACGGCGCCTCCGGTGTCGGAGGTCACCGTGGCAGTGCCCGGGGCGCGGTCTTCGCCGATGTCGGCCTGGAGCTCGTGAACGTCCTCGGTCACGGCGTGCGCAGCGTCAATCGAGAAATGGACCATGACCTCGGAGCCGAGCGCCTCAGTCAGCTCCACCTGGCCCTTCAGCCGCCTGTCGACGGGCGAATCAGGCTTGAGCTCCGCATCGTCGAGATCCTCCGGCCGGATACCCAAAATGATCTCGCGACCCGCGTAGGCCTCGAGCGCGGGGTGCGAACCGACGACCTCGTCGTCCAGCGCGAGCGTCTGCGAGCCCAGCCGAACCTCGTAGTGGTCGCCCGCCTTTTCGAGGCTTGCCTCGAGCATGTTCATCGACGGGCTGCCGATGAAGCCGGCGACGAAGAGGTTGACGGGCCGGTCGTAGAGCACCTGGGGGTCATCGACCTGCTGCAGTTGGCCCTTGCGCATGACCGCGACACGGTCGCCCATGGTCAGCGCCTCGACCTGATCGTGCGTGACGTAGATCGTGGTGACGCCCAGATCGTGCTGCAGCTTCTTGATCTCTGCGCGCGTCTGCACCCGAAGCTTGGCGTCGAGGTTCGAGAGCGGCTCGTCCATTAGGAACGCCTGCGGGTGACGCACGATCGCCCGGCCCATGGCGACGCGCTGGCGCTGGCCACCGGAGAGGTTGCGCGGCTTGCGATCGAGCAGGCCCTCGAGATCGAGGATGCGCCCGGCATCCTTGACACGCCGGTCGATCTCGTCCTTGGGCACCTTCTTGACGCGCAGCCCGAACGCGATGTTCTCGTACACGCTGAGATGCGGATAGAGCGCGTAGCTCTGGAACACCATCGCAATGTCGCGATCTCGCGACGGAAGGTGGTTCACGATGCGGTCGCCGATGTGCACGCGACCCTCGCTGATGTCCTCGAGCCCCGCGAGCATGCGAAGGGCGGTCGTCTTGCCACACCCGGAAGGCCCGACGAGGACCATGAACTCGGCGTCCTTGATGTCGAGGCTGAGATGGTCGACGGCGCGCGTGCCATCTGGATAGACCTTCGAAACGCCATCGAACGTCACTCCGGCCATCGCACCCCTCGTTTCGGACCTGGATCAGCCCAGGCGCAGAATCTCTTCTCCCCCGCCAACCGCTCGCCCAAACTGGGGTTTGTGCATCGGACGCGCGGCGTACTCTGCAGGGGTGGCGGCAACACTACCCGAATACCACCCCACCTGCAGGCCCTCGGAAACGCGCGCGTGACGACCCCTG
>JAXDLF010000099.1:0-24448 GCA_034666765.1 Chloroflexota bacterium | reverse complement strand
CGGGCGGCGCTGTTCCTCGTCGCGGGGCAGCGCGAGCAATCGGATCTCGCGAAACAGATGGGGTGCGAGCTCAACGCCTACGGCGTCGTCGTAGCGGACGAGCACGAGGTCACGAGCGTGCCGGGCGTGTACGTCGCCGGCGACGCCTCGATCGGCGAGCAGATGGTCATCGTCGCCGCGGCCCAGGGGACGATTGCCGCGACCAAGATCCACGCGTCGCTGTGGGAAGAGGACCTCAGGGCCAGGCCGAAGCGTCGCTAGTTGCGGCTCTCCGCCGCATAGATCGCGTCGAGGAACCGACTCGGTACGCGACCGAGCGAACGCGTGGCGCTGAACCCCGCCGGCGGCGCGACCGCGAGCCACGTCGTGTAGCTGATCGGATGGGGCACCCAGATGTTCCCCCGGTCGGCGTCGTACTCGACCAGCACGAACTTGCCGCCGGGCCGGAGGTACGAGCGGACCATCGCGAGGATCGGCGCCTTGTCGCGCACGAAATGCAGCGAATTCGCCATCAGGACGCCGTCCATTCCGCTGAACCCGAGCGGCCGCGTGAAGTCGGCGGTGCGTTGATCCAACCGAACGCTCGGGAAGCGGGCGCGCACGTCCTTCGCCTGGGTCGCGAGCGCGCCGCGATCGCGGTCGACGGAGTGGATGACCCCCTTCGATCCGAGCAGCTCCGCGAGCGCCAGGGTGAACGCTCCGTCGCCCGAGCCGAGCTCGAGCCACGTCTCGCCCGGCGTCACGGCGTCGCGGATCAACGCGACGTGATCGGCGTGTTCCATCCGCGGCGCCCTTAGGTCTTCGAGGTCTTCGAGGTCTTCGGGACGCGCTTGCGGGCGTAGGCACGGGTGTCGGCGTTCTCGACGAGCGCCTTTGCGCTCTTCCCGTCGAGCGGATACGTCGCGATGCCCCACGACCGCGCGGGCATCCGGATCTTCCCGCCGTCGGGCAGCTCGACGTCACTGCGGTCGAGCTCGTCCATGAGCCGCTGCACCGCCCGCTCGGCCTCGTCGCGCGGCGTCTCGGGCATGACGATCGCGAACTCGTCACCGCCGTACCGGGCGGGGATGTCCTCGGTGCGCACGCCCCGGCCGATGACGCCGCCCAGGGTCCGGAGCACCGCGTCGCCCGCGAGGTGCCCGTACGTGTCGTTGACCCGCTTCAGGCCGTCGATGTCGAAGTACGCGACCGCGAGCGGCGTCGAGCGGCGCCCGGCGCGGGCCACCTCCTCCTCGAGGCGGTCGTAGAAGTAGCCGTAGTTGTGGATGCCGGTCAGCGCGTCGGTGTTGGCGGCCCGCTTGAGGCGTTCGTGCAGCTCGGCGACGTCGATGGCCGCGGCGATCTGGGCCGCGACGGCCTGCAGGAGGGTGAGGTCACGCCGGCCGAACACGCCGACGGCCGGATGGGAGACGACGAGCACGCCGATCGCCCGCCCCGACGACAGCAGCGGGACCACCATCTCCGCGCGCACACTCGGGTCCCCGATGTACCGCGGGTCGGTGCGCACGTCGTCGACGATCTGGGCCTCGCCGTGCTCCACGACCCATCCGGAGAGGCCGCGGCCCTTCTGGACCCGGGCCGGGCCGGCGAGATCCGTGCGCGATCCCGCGGCGGCCCGCACGACGAGGTCGCCGGTCGTCGCTTCGCGCAGCATGATGGTGAACGCCGCGCCGGGCATGTGCCGCTCGAGGATCGCGAGGATGCGCGCGAGCAGCTGCTGCATGTCGAGCAAGGTGTGGAACTCGGGCGTGATCTCGGCCAGGATCGCGAGCTCCCGCGAGGCGCCGACCTCGACCTCGGCTGCCGCGACGGCGCCGCGAGCCTCGATCATCGCCACGAACTCGTCCACGATCGCCCGGTCGTACCAGGCCCCGGCCAGCGTGCGGAGCTCCGCGACCGCGAACTCGGCGGGAAGGGCGCGGCGGTACGGGCGATCGGCGAGCATCGCCTCGTAGCCGATCGCGACCGACAGGATCCGCGCGGGGAGCGGGATCGCCTCGGCCTTCAGGCCCATCGGGTAGCCCGTGCCGTCCCAGCGCTCGTTCGCGTGGCGCACGATCGGCACGACCGTTCGAAGGAACTCGATCGACTCGAGGATGCGCGCCCCGAGGACCGGGTGCTCCTGCACCATCTTGCGCTCCTCGGCCGTGAGCGGACCGCTCTTGGCGAGGATCGTGGCCGGCACGCCGATCTTGCCGAGCGAATGGAACAGCGACGCGTAGCGCAGGTCGCGCAGTGCGTCGTCTCCGAGCCCCAGCCGCTCGCCGAGCGCGACGGCGTCCGCCGCGATCCGGCGCTGATGGTCCTCCTGGTAGCCGTCGCGGGCCTGGATCATCGCCGTGAGCTTCGACACCGTGGACAGGTAGGCGTCGTCGAGCTTCAGGTACAGGCGCATCGAGCGGATCGCGGTCGCGCCCATGCCGGAGAGGACGCCGCTGAGCTGGCGCTCGTCGTCGGTGAACCGGTGCGGCTCGGCCCACGAGACGAGCAGCAGGCCGACGGACTCCGACGCCGCGCGGAGCGGCTGGACGAGCAGCGCGCGATAGCCCCACTCGCGCAGCCGGGCGCGCATCGGCTCCGCGGCCTGCTCGGCATCGGTGATCTCGACGGGCTTGCCGGTCTCGAGCGCGGTCATCAAGGCGCCCGACGTCGCCTTCGAGAGCGCGAGGTGCTCGAGCGGCCGCCGGCCGGTCGTGTTGCCGGCGAACTCGAGGGTCTCGCCGCCGGTGTCCAGGTACACGGCCGCGGCCGACGCGCCGATCGAGGAGACGAACGCGTTCGCGAACAGCCCGATGACGTCCTCCATCCGCCGCTGGCTGTTGATCTCGACGCCGGTGCGGTGGAGATCGACCAGGCGCTTCGACAGGCCGCTCGAGCGCGCGTACAGGTCGGCGCGCTCGATCGCGGTGGCCGCTTCGGTCGCGATCGCGACGAGGAGCTCGAGATCGCCTTCGTCGTACGCGTTCGGCTTGACGCTCTGCACGGACAGGGCTCCGACGACGACGCCCTGGATCCGCATCGGCGCGACCAGGACCGACCGCTCGTTCACGGTGCCCCAGGCGCTCCGCACGAGCCCGAGCTTCGGGAGGTCGCGCTCGGTGTCGCGGATCAGCAGTGGCCGGTCGCCCTCGACCACGAGCCCGGCGAGCGTTCCGTCCATGGCGCCGTCCTCGCCGGGCAGCTCGCGGTCCGCCTCGACCAGGAAGCGATAGTCGATGTTCGATCGCGCCTGGTCGACGATGGCGACGAAGAACGCATCGGCCTCGAGGACCGTCCGCACCTGCGCGTACACCGCCCGGAAGACCTCGGTGATGTCGAGCGACATGCCGACGGCGTGGCCGACCTCGACGAGGGTGGCCAGGAGCCGCGCGCGCCGCTCCGCGGCGAAGCGGGCCCGGATGTCGAGGTACCCGAAGACGAAGGTGGGCACGCTGGGCACGAGGAACCAGGGCTCGATCATGATGATCTCGATCGTGACGACGGCGGCGAGGCTCCAGAGGAGCTGCGCGCGACCGGTCCGCGCGATCCAGTGCCAGCCCCGCCCGAGCGCGGGACCGCGCAACGCGACGAGCAGCAGGTACAGCTGGCCGAGGTCGACCGTCACCAGGGCGAGCGCCGCGAGCACGGCCGCGGGGATCGAGGCCGGAGCGCCGAGCTGCGGGGTGAGGCCGCGCCACACGACGGCGTAGAGCAGCGACGCGAGGCCGCTCGATATCGCGACGGCCGCGGCGTTGCGGATGATCTGCCCGCGGCGCTTGCGGGTGACGATGTCGGTCGTCAACCGCGCGATCGCGGCGACGATGGACACCGCGCCGGGTGGCAGGAGGATGACGCCGGCGACGATGGCGATGTCCGCCGGACTGAGGTCCGCGTCGGGGTGGATCCGGATCGGGCGGGCCGCGAGCATGACCGCCGCCGCATAGAGGGCCGCGACGAGCCACAGCTGCCCGGGCATCATCGCGAGCCCCGCCGCACCAACGGTGAGGAACGGGATGGCGAGCACGGCCGTCGCGCCGATCAGGCCGGTCGTTGCGGCGCGGTTCCGCACCCCACCCATCGTCGGCGGTGACGCTACCAGCGCGCCGCGCCGAGACCTTGTCTAGGCGGGATCAGCTAGCGCGAACGAAGGTACCGTTCGAACAGCAGGATCGCCACGAAGATCCCGGCGATGACCAGGATCTCGCCCGTCCCGCCCCGCTCGAGTCCCGGCCGGATCACGAACAGCACGAGGCCGATCGCGAGGACCGTCCCGGCCGCGGCGACGAACAGGGACCGGCGGTCCACTAGGCCTTCGCGGACGGCGGCTCCGGCTCGCCCTTGCCCGGCTGGGTCGGCCGCTGCCCCATCACGCGCCGCTTCACCCAGGCGAGTGGGTCGTAGAACTCGGTCACGATCCGCTCTTTCAGCGGAATGATGGCGTTGTCGGTGATATGGATGTCCTCCGGGCAGACCTCGGTGCAGCACTTCGTGATGTTGCAGAAGCCCAACCCGGCCTTCTGGCGAATGAGCTCCAGCCGATCGTTCGTGTCCAGCGGATGCATCTCGAGGGCCGCGAGGCGCACGAAGAGCCGCGGGCCGGCGAACGCCTTCTTGTTCTCCTCGTGGTCCCGGATGACGTGGCAGGTGTCCTGGCACAGGAAGCACTCGATGCACTTGTGGAATTCCTGGACCCGATCGACGTCCTCCTGGTACATCCGCCGGGTGCCGTCGGCCTCCTTCGGCTTCGGCTTGAACGCGGGGATCTCCTTGGCCTTCTCGTAGTTGAACGACACGTCCGTCACGAGGTCCTTGATGATCGGGAAGGTCTTCATCGGCGAGACCGTGATCTCCTCGCCGGGCGCGAAGGTGTTCATGCGGGTCATGCACAGGAGGCGAGCGTGCCCGTTGACCTCGGCGCTGCACGAGCCGCACTTGCCGGCCTTGCAGTTCCACCGCACCGCGAGGTCCGGCGCGCGCAGCGCCTGGATCTTGTGGATGACGTCGAGCACCACCATGCCCTCGCCGGTCGGCACGGTGTAGGCCTCGTAGCGGCCGCCGTCCTTGTTCCCGCGCCAGATGGAGAGGGTGGTCTGCCGTTCTTCGGTCATGCGGGCTGCTTCTCCTCGCTCAGGACGAGCTGGCGCAGGTCCTCGGGGATCTGCGGAAGCGGCTCGGTCGTGAAGTCCAGCGTCTCGCCGCGCTTGCGGGTCACGACGTTCTTCGTCCCCCACTCCGGGTCGGTCTTCGGGTGGTCGTCGCGGGTGTGACCGCCGCGGCTCTCCGTGCGCAGGAGCGCCGAGTTGGCCACGGCCTTCGAGATCGTCACCATGGACCGGAGATCGAGCGCGAGGTGCCAGCCGGGGTTGAACTGCCGGTTCCCCTCGACGGTCACGTGGTCGAGGCGCGCGCCGAGCTCGTCGAGCTTCGCGACGGCCGTCTTCAGCTCGGCTTCGGTGCGGATGATCCCGACGAGGCTCTGCATCGTGTCCTGCAGCTCGGCATGCAGCGCGTACGGGTTCTCGCCGCCCTCCGCGTCGAACGGCGCGAGCATCGTGCGCGCCGCGGCCTCCACCTGCCCACCGTCGATCGGGCGCGCGTTGGTGCGGCCGGCGTACGCCGCCGCGCCCGCGCCGGCGCGGCGTCCGAACACGAGCAGGTCCGATAGCGAGTTGCCGCCGAGGCGGTTCGCGCCGTGCATCCCCCCGGCGACCTCACCTGCCGCGAAGAGGCCCGGCACCGTCGCCGCGGCCGTTTCCGGCTCGACGCGCACGCCACCCATGATGTAGTGGCACGTCGGGCCGATCTCCCTCGGGGTCGTCGTGATGTCGACGTCCGCCAGCTCCTTGAACTGGTGGTACATCGACGGCAGGCGCTTCTTGATGTACTCGGCCGAGCGCCGCGATGCGATGTCGAGGTAGACCCCGCCATGCGGCGTGCCCCGCCCGGCCTTCACCTCGGTGTTGATGGCGCGCGCGACCTCGTCGCGCGGCAGGAGGTCCGGCGTGCGGCGGTTGTTCTTCTTGTCCTCGTACCAGGCATCGGCTTCACGCTCGCTGTCCGCGGTGTCGGCCCGGAAGAACTCGGGCACGTAATCGAACATGAATCGCCTGCCCTCGCTGTTCTTCAGCGTGCCGCCGTCGCCGCGGACGCCCTCGGTCACCAGCAGGCCACGCACGCTCGGCGGCCACACCATGCCCGTTGGATGGAACTGGACCATCTCCATGTCGATGAGATCGGCGCCCGCGTCCAGGGCCATGGCCATCCCGTCGCCGGTGTACTCCCACGAGTTCGACGTGATCCGCCAGGCCTTGCCGACGCCGCCGGTCGCGAGCACGATCGCCCGCGCGCCGAACAGCACGAACTTGCCGCTGTCGCGCCAGTAGCCGAACGCTCCGGCGACCTTGCCGCCGTCGAGGAGCAGGCGCTGGAGATTGCACTCCATGTACACGTCGAGGCCCTTGTGCACGGCGTGCTGCTGAAGGATGCGGATCATCTCGAGGCCGGTGCGGTCTCCGACGTGCGCGAGCCGTGCGTAGCGGTGGCCGCCGAAGTCGCGTTGGAGGATGAGCCCGTCCTTCGTGCGATCGAAGAGCGCGCCCCACTCCTCGAGCTCGAGGACCCGCTCCGGCGCCTCCTGCGCGTGGAGCTGGGCCATCCGCCAGTTGTTGAGGAGCTTGCCGCCGCGCATCGTGTCGCGGAAGTGGACCCGCCAGTTGTCCTCCTTCCACACGTTGCCGAGCGCGGCCGCGATGCCGCCCTCGGCCATGACGGTGTGCGCCTTCCCGAGCAGCGACTTGCAGATGAGCGCGGTGCGAGCGCCCTGCGCCGACGCTTCGATCGCCGCCCGCAGGCCCGCGCCGCCCGCGCCCACGACGAGTACGTCGTAGTCGTGGCGCTCGATGCCGTCCGCGCTCATTGCCGGCTCATCTCGGGCTCAGCCCAAGATCCAGCGCGGGTCGGCGATGACCCCCATCGCCACGAGCCGGATGTACAGGTCGGTGAGGCCGACCACGACGAGGCTCGCCCAGGCCCAGCGGTTGTGGCGCGCGTTCAGGCGATTCGACCAGCTCCAGAGCCGGAAGCGCAGCGACGCCCGGTGGAACGAGTCGAGGTAGCCGCCGACGAGGTACCGCGCCGAGTGGCAGCTGAACGTGTAGCCGGTCAGCAGGATGACGTTCAGGAGCATGATCACGCTGCCCAGGCCGATCCCGAAGTGTCCGTGGAAGTTGAACGCCTCGATCGCGTCCCACCACAGGACGAAGACCACCGGGATGGCCACGTACAGCGCGTAGCGGTGGAAGTTCTGGATGATGAACGGGAAGCGGGTCTCGCCGCTGTACTTCTTCGGCGCGTCGGGGACGAGGCACGCCGGCGGCGACAGGAAGAACCCGCGGTAGTACGAGCGCCGGTAGTAGTAGCAGGTGAGCCGGAACGCGAGCGGCGAGCCGACGATGAGGATCGCGGGCGAGAGGTTCCACCACGAGCCCAGGAGCGGCAGCGTCGGGTGCACGCAGTTCTGGGCGAGGCACGGCGAGTAGAACGGCGAGAGGTACGGGTCGGCGTAGTAATTCGCGTTCACCAGGCTGGCCCAGGTCGCGTACACGATGAAGCCGCCGAGCACGACGACGTAGATGAGCGGCTCGACCCACCAGAGATCCCTGCGCTCCACGCGGTCGCCGATCCGGCGGACGCCCGAGGCGGTGGCCATCGGTCGGAACGCTAGGCCCGCCGTGCCTGCGACACAAAGACATACCAGGCACTGGAACCATAGCCGTAGGCTATATGTGGATGGAGCTGCAGCAGCTGCGGTACTTCGTCGCGGTCGCCGAGACCGGCAAGTTCACCGCGGCCGCGCGCGATCTGCACGTGGCCCAGCCGTCGGTCAGCAAGCAGATCCGGAAGCTCGAGGCCGAGCTCGGCGCCGTGCTGCTCGAGCGCCGGAAGGCCGGGATCGCGCTCACCGACGCGGGCTCCATCTTCCTGCCCTGGGCCAAGCGGGTGCTGGCGGACATCGACGGCGCGCGCTCGGAGGTCGCCGGGCTCGCGACCCTCGAGCGCGGCCGGCTGTCGGTCGGCGCGACGCCCAGCATCTCGACGGTGCTCCTGCCACGGGTCCTCGCCGCGTTCCACGCCGAGCATCCCGGCATCATGCTCACCGTCGTCGAGGCGGGTTCGCGCGACCTGGTCGACCGGCTCGCGTCCGGGGATCTCGACGTCGCGCTGGTCATCCTTCCCGTGCCGCGCGAGGAGCTGTTCGAGACGGCTCCCCTGCTCAGGGAGGAGCTGGTGCTCGCGGTGGCCAAGACGCATCCGCTCGCGCGACGCAAGACGGTCCGGGTGAGCGACCTCCGCGGTGTCCCCCTGGTCATGTTCCGCGACGGCTACGACCTGCGCAGCACGACCATCGCGGCGTGCGAGCAGGCGGGCTTCCACCCGACGTTCGCGATCGAAGGCGCGGAGATGGACGGCGTCCTGCGGATGGCCGCCGCGGGGGTCGGCGTGGCGGTGGTGCCGAGCATGGTCGTGGAGCGCGGCGGGCCGCTCGTGGCGGTCCGCATCGCGCAGCCGACGCTGTCGCGCTCGGTCGGCGTGGCGTTCCGCCGCGACCGTCACCACTCGCGCGCGGCCGACGCGTTCGTGGCGCGCGTCCGCGCGTTCATCTAGCGTCTGGCCGTGCCGTCACTGAACGCGATCGGGATCGTCTCGAAGGACCTCGCCGCATCGATCCGTTTCTACCGGCTGCTGGGTGTCGCGTTCCCCGACGCCGACGGCGACCACGTCGAGGCGACCCTGCCGAGCGGCGTGCGCCTGATGCTCGACGACCGAAAGCTCATCGCGTCGCTCGACCCCGGCTGGACCGAGCCGAAGGGCCGCCGGATGGTCCTCGCCTTCCTCTGCGCGTCGCCGGCCGAGGTGGATGCGCTGCACGCGAAGATCACCGCCGCGGGCAATCCGTCGAAGACCGCGCCCTGGGACGCGTTCTGGGGGCAGCGCTACGCCCAGGTCGTCGATCCCGACGGCAACGTGGTGGATCTCTTCGCCCGCCTCTGAACGCGTCGCGTGCCGCGCACGCGGCGCGAGGCGGACGGGCTAGAGGAGCTCCCGGAACCGCCCGAGCGCGTCGATGTGCTCCTCGACCGATCGGAACTTCGCGCCCATCGTGTTGAACTCGATATCGGTGAAGCCGAGCTCGGTGAACGCCGCGATGTCCTCGGCCCACTTCGCCGGGCCGGTGCGCGCCGGGATCCGCCCCTCGATCCCGACGGTCGCGGGATCGCGGCCGGCCTCGAGCACCCATTCGCGGAACCGCTCGACGTCGCCGCGGCCCGCCGCATCGGGGCGGATCTGCGCGAACCAGCCGTCGGCCAGCCGCGCGGCGCGCCGGATCGCCTTTTCGAAGTCGGCGCCGATCCACAGGGGAATGGGACGCTGGACCGGCAGCGGGCGCAGGCCGGCGCGATCGACGTGATCCCACTTCCCGTCGAAGGTCACGACCTCCTCGGTCCACAACCGGCGGAGGAGCGCCATCTGCTCCTCGAGGCGCCGGGCGCGGT
The DNA here is from genome assembly GCA_034666765.1 of Chloroflexota bacterium. GTDB lineage: Bacteria > Chloroflexota > Limnocylindria > P2-11E > P2-11E > UBA4735. Next base: position 14,915 of record JAXDLF010000099.1, on the reverse strand, counting down.
TCCCGAACTCCATGCCGAGCGCCTCGTACTCGACGGTGTTCCAGCCGATGCCGACGCCGAGCCGCAGCCGCCCACCCGACAGCACGTCGAGCGCCGCCGCCTGCTTCGCGACGAGCGCGGTCTGGCGCTGCGGCAGGATGAGGATCCCGGTCGAGAGCTGGACCCGCTCGGTCAGGGCGGCCAGGAAGCCGAACAGGACGAACGGCTCGTGGAACGACGTCTCGTGGGTGTACGGCCCGGTCCAGCCGCCACCGCGATCGGGGTGGGCGCCGAGGACGTGGTCGTACGCGACGATGCCGTCGTACCGCAGGTCCTCGACGGCGCGCGCGTACCGCGCGATGTCTTGTGGATCGTTGCCGATCTCGGTCTGGGGAAAGATGGCGTGGACGCGCATGGTCACGGCTCTCCGATCGGTTGGTGCGCCCTGTATATCGGGTTCGAGCGAACCGAAGCCGACTTCGCCATCGAGAGCCGCGAGCGCTACGGGCGGGCGCCGGCCACCGTGCGCCGGTCGGGTGCGGGCCCGGCTTCCATCACCAGGCGCCAGATCGCGTGCGCCAGCAGCGGCGCGACGTCCTCGGGGCGGCCGGGGCCGTGCCGGAGGGCCTCACGCACCATCCCGAAGATCAGCCACGCGAGGCCGGCGGAGTCCGCCGGCGAGCCGGTGATGCCGGCCGCGCGGCGCGCCTCGGTGATCGCCGCGACGAGCCGGGCGCGCACCTCGCGGGCGAGGTCCTCTTCCCGTTCCGCCAGCGTCGGCTCCGACAGGACGGCCTCGCGCCACGTGCGCCAGAGGCGTCCCCTCGGCCCGCCCAGGAACTCCTCGATCGTCGCCTCGATGCGCAGCGGCTCCCGGAGATCCGCCGCCGAGAAGGTCAATGCCTCGTCGGCCGTGGCCGCGCGGGCGATGAGCTCGGCCTTGCTGTCGAACTGGGCGTAGAACGTCCCGATCGAGACGCCCGCGCGGCGGCAGATCTCGTGGATCGTCGTGTGGGGATAGCCGAGCTCGTCCATCAGGTCGATGGCCGCGTGCATCAGGCGGTCGGCCTTGTCCTTGGGATCGCGCTTGCGCGGCGCGGTCGGTCGAGGACCCACCGAGTGATCGCGTTCGGTCACGCTTTGCTCCCACACCGCCGACCCTCCGTCGGCCAGTGCTCTCGATTGTCCCATGCGGCCCCAGGCCCGAAAACGAAGTCGGCTTCGGTATGGGCCACCCGCGTATACAACGGAGGGAACGCCGCGCCGCTGATGCGTCCTTCCGGAGGGTCCTCATGCCCGCGAAGATCGATACGTCCGACCCGGGGCTCCGCCGCGCGATCGAGGAGCCGGCACTCCAATCCTCGTGGGGCGTACCCCCGGGGCGGATGACGAAGCTGACCTCGTTCGCCGAGGTGGACGAGGTCTTCAAGTCCAAGGACTTCGCCCAGGCCGGCAACGGTCACGGCGACAGCGCCGTCATCTACGGACACTCGCTCATCTCGCTCTCGGGCGACGACCATTTCGAGCGCCGCAAGCTCGAGTCGGTCCTCTTCCGCAAGGAATCGCTCCTCAAGTACGAGGGCGTGCTCGAAGCATCGCTGGATCGGGCGCTGGAGCGCGCGGTCGCCGACCGGAGCGCCGACGGCGTGGTCCGCGCCGATCTCGTGAAGCTGCTTCCGTCCGTCGTGCTGCGCGTGTCGACCACCCTGATCGGCCTGGACGACCTCGAGGACCGCGCTCGCCTCGACACGCTTCAGGGGCTGGTGCGAAAGATCGGCGATGGCGCGGGGGCGCTCTACTCGCTCACCGACCACGCCGAGAACATCCGCGAGGGCCGCGAGGCCCGGGAGCAGTTCATCACGGAGTACTTCGCCCCGGCCTGGGAGCGGCGGGCGGCGCTCGTCGCGGCCCACGACCGCGGTGAGCTTCCCGAGAGCGAGCTCCCCGTCGACCTCGTCACCCTGATGATCAGGAACAAAGACCACTTCAAGAAGTGGGACGAGGTCGTGTATGTGACCGAGGCGATCCTCTACATCGTCGCGAGCTCCGGGAATCCGACGAGCCGCGCGATGGACGCGATGGCCAACCTGCAGGGCTGGCTGGAGGATCATCCCGAAGACTGGTCGCAGGTCGAGGACCCCGAGTTCCTCCGGCAGGCGCTCACCGAGTCGCTGCGCCTCAAGATGGGCGTGCCGTTCCAGGTCCGGCGGGCGCTGCGCGACACCGTGCTCAAGTCCACCGGGCGCCGGATCGCCGAGGGCGACTTCGTCGCGCTCGAGCACGGCCTCGCCAGCCGCGACCCCGAGGTGTACGGGAGCGACGGGGCGGTCTACGACCTGCACCGCAAGCCGATGTCCTTCGGCTTCGCGTTCGGCGGCGGACCCCACACCTGCAACGGCAAGGGCCTCAGCATCGGCGAGCCGAACGCACGAGGGGACGCGCCGCTCGGCATCCTGGTCCGGATCATCGGTCGCCTCTTCGCGGCCGGGGTCAAGCTCGACCCGGCCGCCGCGCCGCGGCGCCGGTCCGACACGATCCGCAACGAGTGGGACACCTTTCCCGTCCTGCTCGAGAAGCTGTGACCGACAGCCCGGCCCAGAGCGTCCGCGTCGACGCCGGCCTCTGCCAATCGACGGGGTACTGCGCGCGAATCGCGCCGACGGTGTTCCACGTCCCGGAGGGCGGCCCGGCTGAAGTGATCGACGACCATCCCGCCGCGGAGCTCGCCGACGCCCTTCGCGAGGCCGAGGACGCGTGCCCGGCGGCCGCGATCCGCGTCACCGCCGCCGCGCGGTGAGCGGCGAGAGCGGCGTGAGCCGCCCGACCGTCGAACGGGAGGACCGCGACATCGGGCTGCAGGCGGCCCTCGTCCAGCCGGCCCTCAACGGATCCTGGGGCGTCCCGCCGTCGCGGATGACCCGGATCAGCTCGTTCGCCGAGGTCGACGAGGTCTTCAAGTCGAAGGACTTCGCCCAGGCCGGCAACGGCCACGGTGACGGCGCCGTGATCTACGGCAAGACCCTCATCTCGCTGTCCGGCGACGACCACTTCGAGCGCCGGCGCGTCGAGTCGGTGCTGTTCCGGAAGGAGTCGCTGCTCCGCTACGAGACCGAGATCCTCGAGGTCGCCCTCACGCTCGCCCTCGACGAATGCGTCGCCGGTCGCGACGCGGACGGCGTCGTGCGGGCCGATCTGGTCACGCTCCTGCCGTCCGTCATCCTCCGCGTCTCGTCGAACCTCGTCGGTCTCGACGGACTCGACGACCGGGCGCGCTTCGATCGGCTGCGATCGCTGGTGCCGAAGCTCGGAGAGGGCGCCGCGGCCCAGTACACGTTCCGCGACCACGCCGAGGTGATCCGCGAGGCGCGCGAGGCGCGGGACATCTTCGTCAGCGAGTTCTTCAGGCCGGCATGGGAGCGGCGGGCGGCGATGATCGCCGCGAGCGCCCGCGGAGAGCTCGCCGGCAGCGAGATCCCGGTGGACCTCATCACGATCATGATCCGCAACCCCGGCCACTTCACGAAGTGGGATGACGAGGTCTACGCGAACGAGGCCATCCTCTACATCGTCGCGAGCTCGGGCAACCCGACGAGCCGGGCGATGGACGCGATGGCGAACCTGCAGGATTGGCTGCACGAGCATCCCGAGGATCTCGCGCGCGTCGAGGACCCCGAGTTCCTCCGGCTCGCGCTGACCGAGTCGCTCCGGCTGAAGATGGGCGTGCCCTTCCAGGTGCGGCGCGCGGTCCGCGACACCGTCCTCACGTCCAGCGGCCGCGCGTTCTCGGAGGGCGACTACGTCGCGCTCGAGCACGGGTTCGCCAGCCGCGACGCGGAGCTGTTCGGCGCGGACGCCGACCGCTACGACCTGCGGCGGACGCCGCCGTCGTTCGGGTTCGCGTTCGGCGGCGGTCCGCACACCTGCAACGGCAAGGGCATGAGCATCGGCGAGCCGAACGCTCGCGGCGATGCGCCGCTCGGCCTGCTGGTCCGTATCATCGGGCGGCTCTTCGCCGCCGGACTCCGGCTGGATCCGGCGCGGCCACCGCGCCTTCGCCCGGACACGATCCGCAACGAATGGAGCTCGTTCCCCGTCCTACTCGAGAAGCTCTAGGGGACGCCCCACGCCGCGATCGACTTTGCGAAAATCGAGGAGAGAGAACCAAGGCATGGAGTTTCTCGTCCGCATCGAATTCACGTCGACTGCCGAGACCCGCGAGAGCCTGCTCGTCGCCGAACACAAGCGGGTCCACGAGCTGGGGGCCGCCGGCACCCTCCGGCGCCTGTGGATGATCCCCGGCAGCCACGCCGCGTGGTCGATCTGGGAAGCCCCCGGCGCCACGGAGCTGCACGCGGCGATCGCGTCCCTTCCGTTCTACCCGTTCATCATCGTCGAGGTCCACGCCCTGGCCGCGCATCCGCTCGATCCGGCGGCCCGTTAGGCATGCCGCTCGTGTACGCGTGCATCGCGCCACACGGCGGGATCGCGATCGCCGACGCGTGCGCGGCGGACGAGCGCGAGCTCGCGGCAAAGACGCGCCGCGGCATGGAGGAGCTCGGACGCCGTTTCGACGCTGCCCGGCCGGACGTCGCGATCGTGCTGACCCCGCACAACATCCACATCGACGGCGCGATGGCGGTCATCACGTCCGGCTTCGTCGGGGGAATGCTCGACGGGCGGAGCAAGGGCTCGTTCCGCGTGGATCCGCGGTGGTACGCCGACGTGGCCCTCCGGCTGCCGGTGGATCGACCGCTGGCCCTCGCGATCCGGTCGGAGATGTCCGCCGATGGCATCCCGGTGGCCTCGGTCAGCTACGGCGCCAACGCGGCCGACGCCGCGACGTTCCCGATCGACTGGGGCGCCCTCGTGCCCCTCTGGTTCATGGGTGGCCGGGGACCGTCGCCGGTCTCCACGGTGGTCGTGTCGCCGGCCCGCGACCTGTCGTACGAGCGGCACGTCACGGCGGGACGGGCGATCGCTCGGGCCGCGGCGGCGTCCGGCAAGCGGGTCGCGCTCATCGCGAGCTGCGACCACGGACACGGGCACGACGCCCGCGGCGCGTACGGATTCACCGCTCGATCGAAGGAGTTCGACGACCAGACGGTGTCGCTCATCGAGGCCGACGACCTCTCGGGGCTCCTGCGGATGGATCCGCAGCTCCCGATCGAGGGGGTGGCCGACAGCTACTGGCAGATGCTGATGCTCCACGGGGCCCTCGGCTCGGCCTGGCGCGGCGAGCTCCTCTCGTATGAGGCGCCGACCTACTTCGGGATGATCTGCGCGTCCTACTCGCCGCGCGGCTAGGAGCGCAGCTCCGCGGCGAACTCGGCCGCGCGGCCCTGGATGAGCGACCGTCGCGAGACGAAGCGCCACCGCCCATCGGCGCAGCGCCGAAGCACGTCCTCGTAGCGGCCGATCAGCCGGAATCGCGCGTTGTCCGGCAGGCCGGCGAACGTGCCCATCAGCGAGGTGGCCGTGGCGGTGTCGCCGTCCACGTGGATGTCGGGCGCCATGATGAAGTGCCGGCCGCCCGTGTACGTGGCGTTCGAGGCCCGCACCACGGCCAACAGGGCCTCGGGGCCCTGACCGCGCGCGACGACCCGCCCGTCCTCGAGGACCGTCTCGTAGGTGCCGTCGGGCATGAAGCAGTCGACCCAGTCCTCGGGCGGGCCGAAGTCCGCGCTGCGGGTGTACCGGTTCATCGTCGCCTGGATCGCCACGATCGCGTGCGACTCCTCGAGCGCCTCGATCCGCTTGGCCAGCTGCTCGACGTTCATGAACGGGTCCCGTCGCTCGCGAGGCCGACGAATTCGGCGGCGCGGCCCTGCAGCTCGGACCGGCGGGACACGAACCGCCAGCGGCCGTCGGCGCACTGCTTGAGGACGTCGAAGTAGCGGCCGAAGAGCTTCAGCCGCACGTTGTCCGGGATGCCGGTGAAGGTCCCCATCAGCGCGGTGGAGGTGGCGGTGTCGCCGTCGACCACGATGTCGGGCGCGATGATGAAGTGGCGGCCGGCGCCGGCATTGCGGCGCCGCGATGCCTCGACGACCTTGAGGAGCTCCGCGGTGCCCGTGGCGCGGCTTTCGACGTGACCGTCCTCGTACGCGGTCTCGTACGTGCCGTCGGGCATGAAGCAGTCGGCCCATTCCTCGAGCGCGCCGAAGTCCGCGCTGCGGTTGTAGCGGTTCATCGTCTCCTCGATGCGGTCCCGCGCCTCGAGCGCCTCGATCCGTTTCTCAAGCTCGGCGTTGCTCGATCCCATTCCATCCTCCTCCGGTTCTTCGCGTGGTCCGGCGCGGCCTAGCGGCCCCCGCCGATCAGGGTCTTGAGGTGCGGCCAGGTCCAGCCATACGTCTTCTCCGTCGGGCGCGCGGCCTCGGGCTTGGCCCAGATCTCGAACCGGCCCCGGAGGAGGAAGTACGGGATCGCCTCCTCCTGGAGGATCCGGAGCTCGGCGTTCACGCCTTCGTCCGTACCGGTGTACTCGCCGCAGAGGACCACCGCCACGTCGGCCGCGCGGATCCGCGCCCGAGCGGCCTCCGGGTCGCCCGTCGACCGGTCCACGACCTCGAACGGCGAGTCCGGATTCCGCGACTGGGTCACCAGCAGGTCCACCACATCGGCGTCGTGCTCGACATCGAAGACGACGTACGCCCGCTTCCGTGCCGCGGTCATCGGGCCATCGCCGGATCGGCGAGCAGCGAACCGATGCTCTCGAGGCGCTCCAGCCCGTCGACGCGCTCGGCGAGGCGTTCGGCACGCGACGGCCCGACGACCGGAGCGGTCACGCCGAGGAACTTCGCGCGGATCTGGTCGTAGCCGAGCGGCAGCTCGGGCTCGCCCTTCGCGATGGCGTGGGCGACCTCGAAGCGCTCGCCGCCGGCCATCCGGACGGTCACCCGCGCGGGCATCAGCCGCTCGTCGTTGAACTGGCGGTCCGACTCGGTGCTGGCCTCCACCCGGATCCGTCCCACGAGATCCCGCACCAGCGGGTCCCGCAGGCGATCGGCATCGATGCCGTGCGCCGACGAGTACCCGGCGAGCTCGAGGGCGACCAGGGCCGGCAGCGCGAGCTGCGCGTCCTGGACGTCGACGGGATCGGTCAGGCCGAACGTATCGCGGATCTCGGTCGTGGTCACGATGTCGATCGCCTCGATCTTCCGTGGATCGATCCGCTGGTCGGCGACGATCTCGCGCGCCGCGTCGAGCGCGGTGTGGGTCCACCGGCAGCAGGCGTACGGCTTGATACCGGTCTCGACCATGAGGTAGCGCTCCCCCAGCCCCGCGGTGAACGCGTCGACGTCACAGCGGTCCGAGCCGGCCATGACCCAGAACCCGGTCGGGCCGTCGAAGATCGACTCGGTGCCGTGCATCCCCGCCCCGGCGAGGTCCGCGGCGAGGACGCCGCCCATCGTCGCCCAGCCGAAGTTGTTCTTGAGCCAGCTGATCGGACGATCCTCCGGCGCGGTGCCGACCTTCTTGAGGAACGGCACCGGCGCGCTCATCCCGGCGTGACCGAATGCCGTCGCGACGGCCCGCGCCTCCAGACCCTGGACCTTGGCCGCGGCGGTCGCGGCGCCGAAGATCTGCCATGTCGACATGCCCCAGGCCTGCGCCGCGCGCTCGGGGCTCGGCCGGATCGCGTCGCACACGCGCAGGGAGACCTCATACGCGAGCACGACCGCGGCGATGACGTCGGGCCCGCTGACGCCGCGCTTCTCGCCCGCGGCGAGGGCGGCGGGGACGATCGTCGCGCCGGGATGCGAGATGTACCGGTACGTGTCGTCGAAGTCCTCGAGGTTGCTGAGCGACGCGTTGACGTACGCCGCGTGCAGCGCGGGCGCCCGATCACCCGTGGCCATGATCGTCGCCTCGGGTGCGCCGCCGAGGGACGCGAACTGCTCGAGGACGATTCGACCGGGTCGCGTGCGCGCGCCGCCGATCATGTTCGCGAGCGAGTCCAGGATGTAGCCCTTCGCCGCCTCACGCACCGTTGATGGGAGATCGCGATACGAGGTCGCGGCGACGTACTCGGCGAGCGATCGCGTCGGTCCCGGGGCGGTCATCGTGTCGCTCGTCCCATCCTCTGCATTCGAGCATCCGCATGCGGTCGACTGACGCCGCGCGGCTCTTCTATATACGCGCGCGATGGAACTGAAGCCGACTTCGTTTTCGTTAGACCGGCCCCTGGATGCGCCTGTTTTCCTTGACAGCCTCGCGGCGCGAGCCTGCAATTCATCGCAGCACATCGCGCGCGTCGCGTGATCGCGACAGCGGGGAAAAGGGATCGATGAACAGAGCACGTGTGTTCCCGGCGTTGCTTGCCTTCGTTCTGATCGCGCAGGCCTGCGCGCAGGCGCCGTCCACGTCGACGCCATCGGGCGCCGCGAAGACCCTCGATCGCGTCACGCTGGCCTCGCCGACCGACTTCCCGAGCCTCGACCCGTCCTATCGGACGTCCGTCGCGGTCGCGCACGCGCTGATCAACATCTACGACACCCTCGTCACGTTCGACAAGGACCTGAAGCTCGCGCCCGGTCTCGCGACGTCGTGGAAGAGCGTCGACCCCACGGTGTGGGAGTTCACGCTGCGGACCGGCGTCACCTTCAGCGACGGCGAAGCGTTCAACGCGGGCTCCGTCAAGGCGTGGTTCACCCGCCTCCAGGAGATCCGCGACAAGGCGCTGGGCGCCAGCTCGATCCAGCTCATCCCCTCCGTCACGGACGTGACCGCGGTCAACGACACCACCGTCCGCTTCACCACGAGCCAGGCCGACCCGACGCTGCCCGGCCGGCTCGCCACGTACTTCACCTCGATCACGCCGGCCGGACCGTTCAAGGCCGGTGACACGAAGGCCCTGATGGCCGCACCGGTCGGAACGGGCCCCTACATGGTCAAGGAGAACGTCGCCGGCGATCACCTCACCCTCGTGCCGAACCCGAAGTACTGGGGCACCGCGCCCGCGGCCAGGGAGATCGTCTACCGGATCATCAAGGACGCCGCCGCCCGGGCCGCCGCGCTGCGCAGCAGCCAGGCCGACGTGGCGTTCGACCTGCCGATCGCCGAGCTCGCGGGCATCGGCGGCGACAAGAACCTGACCGTCCTCGCGAAGCCCGAGGCGACGCGGGTGTACTGGTTCCTCCTCGCGTCCGCGGCCGAGGGGCCGCTCGCGAGCAAGCAGGTGCGCCAGGCGCTGAACTACGCCGTCGACCGCAAGACGATCATCGACAAGCTGCTCGCGGGTCACGCGCAGGAGACGTCATCCCTCGTCTCGCGCCAGGCGTTCGGCTACTGCGACGTGCCCGCCTACACCTACGACGTGGCGAAGGCGAAGCAGCTGCTGGCCGAGGGCGGCTTCCCGAACGGCTTCACGCTGGACGTGAGCTACTCGCCCGGGAACACGACCGCCGAGGAGCAGGTGGTCCAGGCCGTCGGCAGCTACCTCGCCGACGTCGGGATCAAGCTCAACTACCTCCAGAAGGACCTCCTGCCCCGCATCGCGGACCTCTCCGCGAAGAAGACGAAGGGTCTCTTCTACCTCGGCCAGACCTCGCCGCTGCCGGACGCCGATTACATCTTCGGCGAGTTCCAGCCGACGGGCATCGCCGGCTGGACCCAGCCCCTCACCGGCCAGTCGCAGACGCTGTATCTGCAGGAGCGCAAGGAGCTGAACCTCGAGACCCGGGCCAAGCTCGCCTGCGACATCCAGAAGCTGCAGCGCGACGAGGCCCCGGTGCTCTACCTCTGGCAGCTCGACCTCATCAACGGAGCGAACACGGCGAAGCTCACCTGGGACATGTCCAGTGATGGCATCTTCCGCGCAAGCCGCGTCACGCCGAAGTAGTAGAAGCGGCGGAAGGCGGCGCGATGATCGCGCCGCTTTCCGCCATGATTCGATCTGACCGGTGTACGCACGCTACGTCCTCAGCCGTCTCGTACACGCGGTCATCGCGGTCGCCGCGATCACCGTCGTGCTGTTCTTCCTGCTCCGGCTCACCGGCGACCCGACCCTCCTCATCGTCGGTCCCGAGGCCAACCCCGAGGAGATCGCGCGCGTTCGCACGGCGATGGGATTCGACCGGCCGCTGCCGGAGCAGTTCCTGAGCTACGTGGGGCACGTGGCCGGCGGCGACTTCGGCCGCTCGCTCCGCTACAACCAATCGGCGTTCTCGCTCGTGCTCGAACGCATCCTGCCGACCGTCGAGCTCGCGGCCGCCGCCCTCCTCATCGCGAGCGTCATCGCGATCCCGCTCGGGGTGATCGCCGCCATCAAGCGCGGGACGGTCATCGACCGGATCGCCATCCTCGCGAGCCTGCTCGGCCAGACCATGCCGGTGTACTGGCTCGGCCTGCTGCTCATCTTCGCCTTCGCGGTGGGCCTCCGAGTGCTGCCGCCGGGCGGCAACTCGGAGCCGGCGAGCCTCATCCTGCCCGCCGTCACGCTGGCGGCGTTCCTCGCCGCGCAGATCACCAGGCTGATGCGCTCGGCGATGCTCGAGACGCTGGGGCAGGAATACCTTCGGACCGCGCGCTCCAAGGGCCTCACCGAGGCCGCGGTCATCCGCCGCCACGCGCTGCGAAACGCGGCGCCGCCGGTGCTCACGATCATCGCCCTGCAGCTCGGACAGCTCATCGGCGGCGCGGTCGTGACCGAGACCGTCTTCGCCTGGCCCGGCCTCGGGCAGCTGCTCCTCCAGGCGATCCTCGGCCGGGACTTCCCGCTCGTCCAGGCCGCGGTCTTCGTCGTCGCCGTGTCGGTCGTCGCGATGAACCTGCTGGTCGACCTCATCTACCCGTACGTCGATCCGCGGATGCGGGTGTCCTGACGAGCCAGCGTTCGGCCACCGTCACGCTCCCGGCAGGCGTGACCGTTCGCCCGCGTCCCTCGCTCTGGCGGATGCTCCTCGGCGACCCCGCCGCGCTGCTCTCCGCGATCGTCCTGCTGATCATCGGCGTCGCGGCGGTCCTCCCGGACCTCTTCACCACGATGAGCCCGATCGCCCAGGACCTGCGGGCGTCGCAGACCCCGCCGTTCGACGACCCCCGGCACCTGCTCGGCACCGACGCGCTCGGTCGCGATCTCTGGAGCCGCGTCGTCCACGGATCCAGCGTCTCGCTGACGATCGCGCTCCTCACGGTGCTGCTCTCGGGCGGCATCGGCACCCTCGTCGGCCTGATCAGCGGCTACCGCCGCGGGATCTGGGACAGCGTCCTCATGCGGGTGGCCGACATCCAGCTCGCCTTCCCCGCCCTGGTGCTGGCGGTCGCGATCATGTCGGTCGTCGGGCCGGGCCTCGGCAACGTGATCATCGTGCTCGCCGTCAACGGCTGGGTGCTGTACGCGCGCGTGATCCGCGCCGAGGTGCTCGCCCTTCGCGGCCGCGAGTTCATCGAAGCCGCGCGGGCGATCGGGTGCCGCGATCGCCGCATCATCCTGCGCCACGTGCTGCCGAACGTCGCGGCGTCGGTCCTGGTCCTCGCGAGCTTCAACGCCGCGCAGGTCATCCTCGCCGAATCGACCCTCAGCTTCCTTGGGATCGGGGTGCCGCCGCCGACGCCCAGCTGGGGCTCGATGATCTCCGACGGCCGTCAGTACCTCGCGACGGGCTGGTGGATCTCCACCGTTCCGGCGCTCGCGCTGATGGTCACCCTCCTCTGCTTCAACGTTCTCGGCGACTGGATCCGCGACCGGCTCGACCCGCGCCTCCAGATCCCGTAGCGGGCGCCGGCGAATGCCGGACCACCCAGAAAGGAATTTTGGACATGACCACGACGCTCCTCTGCGCGACCCTGATCGACGGCCGGGGCGGCGATCCCATCCCCAACGCGGCGATCCAGATCGACGGCGGGACCGTCACCTGGGCCGGTCCCGCGGCGAGGCGCACGCCGCCACGCGACGGGGCGGTGATCGACGCGACCCACCTCACCGTCCTCCCGGGCCTGGTCAACGCGCACGAGCACATGGGCATCGACGTGAACCCCGGTCAGGCCCTGCAGGACTACATGGGCGAGCCGCTCGAGTACCTCGCGATGCGCGCGGTGAAGAACGCGCGGATCGCGCTGCGGAGCGGCAACACGACCATCCGGGACATGGCCGCCAAGGGCCGGATCAGCGCGATGGTGCGCCGGCTCATCGAGGAGCGCCTGGTGCCGGGACCGCGGATGTTCATCGCCGGCCGGAACATCGTTCGCACCGGCGGCTACGGCTGGTTCATCGGGCGGACCGCCGATGGGGCCGAGGCGTTCCGGCAGGCCATTCGCGACGAGATCCGCGAGAACAACGTGGACCACATCAAGATCATGGTCACCGGTGGCCTGGCGGTGAAAGGCTCGCGGGTGCTGCAGCCCGAGATGCGCGTGGAGGAGGTGGCCGCCGCCGTCGATGAGGCGCACCGGCTCGGCCGCAAGGTCGCCGCGCACGCGTACGGCGGCGAAGGCGTCAGGGACGCGATCGAGGCGGGCGTCGACTCCATCGAGCACGGCGCGTACCTCAGCGAGGCGGACGTGCGGATGATGGTGCAGCGGGGCACGTATCTCGTGTCCACCGTCGGGATCTTCGACACGATCGCGGAGGACCCGCTCGATTCGGTCATCGGCGAGCGGGCGCGGACCGCCATCACGAACGTGCGCGAGATCCTCGGCGGCGCGGCCCGCTCCGGCCTGCGGGTCGCCGTCGGGACCGACCCGCTGCACGGCCGGCTGCATCGCGAGGTCGCGTTCCTCGTGGAGTCCGGCTACTCGACCGTCGCCGCGCTGCGCGTCGCCTCGCAGGGCGGCGCGGAGCTCTGTGGGATCGGCGATCGGGTCGGGACGCTCGAGGCCGGCAAGGTGGCGGACCTCATCGGCGTGGCCGGAGACGTCGCGAACGACATCGCCAGGCTGGCCGACGTCTCGCTGGTCATGAAGGACGGTGGCCTGGAGTTCGGGCCGAACGGCGTCTGGGGCCCCTAGCCGAACCGCCGCGGATCCCCGGGGATGCGGAGGGGAGGACCCTCCGGCACTGGCCGGAGGGTCCTCTGGAACTATGAGGGGTAAACCGGGTACGGAACGCCGCGGGTCGGGCTATTCGATCCAGGTCGCGTTCAGATCGAACAGGCCGAGGGGCGTCTGCACGAAGTCATGCACCTTCTTGCTCGCGCCGAAGAGGTTGCTGGACCAATAGATCGGCACGCCGGCGTAATCGTCGACGAGCATCTGGTCGGCCTGCTGCCAGATCTTCACCGCGTCCTCGTACTTGCTCTGGACCACGGCGCTGTCGACGAGCTTGTCGATCGCCGGATTGTTGTAGGCGGACCAGTTGGTCGCGGTGGTCTTCGAGTAGAACGCCGAGCGCAGCATCGTGTCGGGGTTCGAGGTGAACGCCCAGGCGAGCACGAAGATCCCGGCCTCGCGGCGGCCCATGCCGGTGGAGTAGGCCGCGTAGTCGAGGGCCTTGATCGTCGCGTCGACGCCGATGGCCTTCAGCGGCTGCTGGATCGCCTGCGCGATCTCCTTGTCCCGGATGTAGCGGCCCGTGGGGACCCAGAGCTCGATCGAGAAGCCGTTCGGGTACCCCGCCTGCGCGAGGAGGGCCTTCGCCTTCGCCACGTCGCCCTTGGCCGGCGGCGTGATCTGGGTCTTGACCACCTCGGGCGGGAAGAAGCCGTTCGCGACGCGGGTGACGCCCTCGGTCACGTTCTGCACGAGGCCGTTCGCGTCCACGGCCATCGAGAGCGCCTGGCGGACGTCCTTCTTCGCGAGGATCGGGTTGCTGTGGTTGAAGCCGAACCAGAGCGTCTGCGAGTACGCGCCGGCGATGAGCTGGTTCTTGGAGCTCGCCTTGAGGTCCTTCGCCGCCTGCGCGGGCGCGTTCTGGATGACGTCGAGCTCGCCGGCGTCGAGTGCGGCGAGCCGCGTGCTCTCGTCCGCGATGAACTTCACGACGATCTTGTCCAGCTTGGGCTTCGTGCCCCAGTAGTCGGGGTTGCGCTCGAAGGTCATCTGCTGCCCGGCGACCCACTCGGTCAGCTTGAACGGGCCGGTGCCGACGGGGTTCCGGACGAACTGGTCACCGAACTTGTCGACCGCCGTGGGGCTTGGGATGCCGTCGACCATGATCGCGAGGTTGTTGATGAACGCGGAGTACGGCGCGTTCAGCTTGAACGTGACCGTCGATTCGTTGTCCGCGCTGACCGAGTCGATCATGAAGAGGAAGATCTTGCCGAACGGGGTCTTGCCCGCGCGCTCGAAGCCCTTCTTCACCGCGTCCGCGTTGAACGGCGTGCCGTCGGTGAACTTCACGCCCTTGCGCAGCGTGATCTGGTAGGTCTTGTCGTCGACCTGCTTCCAGGACTCGGCGAGCGAGGGGCGCGGCGTCCCGTCCGGGTTCCACGCCACGAGCGTGTCGAAGACGAGCGAGCCGACGAGCCAGTCCTGGCCGCCGCGGTAGTTCGCCATGTCCATGCTCAGCACGTCGGTCGAGGTGCCGATGCGCAGCGTGCCACCGGTCTTCGCCTGTCCCGGCGCGGACGGAGCTCCCGTCGTGCCGGTCGTGCCCGTCGGGGCGCAGGCGACGGCGATGATGGAAAGGACGAGAACGGCGATGAGCGAGCGCCGCGACCGGCGCCGACGAGGATGCTGCGGAGTGGCCATGTGAGTTCCCTTCCCCATCCGGTGGATCCGCGATCGAGATCCGACCTTACCGGCGTCGCCGAAACGAAGCCGACTTCGTTTTCAGTAGGTCGCGGTGTCGTCCGTCGGACGTTGTCGAACCGCTCGGCCGCACGCGATCGTCGCCGGGCGCTACGCGGCTACGCGGTCCGCCATGCCCGGAGTGCCTCGGACGCGGACAGCGCGTCGGCCACCGATCCGAACAGCCTGACGGCGTCCGGATCGAACGCACCGGTCCGGTCGCTGTCGATCTGCATGACGCCGATGACCTGCCCGCCGCTCACCAG
>JAXDLF010000098.1:0-2711 GCA_034666765.1 Chloroflexota bacterium | reverse complement strand
CAGTGGCTGGCTCGTCGGCCTCCCGTTCACCTCCGGTCCGATCACGCTGTTCCTCTACCTCGACCACGGCGCGGGCTTCGCGGCGAACGCCGGGCTCGGCTCGATGGTCGGCGTGCTGGCCACGACGGCCTTCGCCGTCGAGTTCAGCGCGATCGCGAAGCGCGGCGGGCGGATCGTCGCGTCGTTCGTCGCCGGGCTCCTCGCCTTCGCGCTGATCGGTGCCGCGGCCCAGGAGATCGCGATCGCCCCGCTCCCGCTCTACGCGATCAGCGCGGTCGTGCTGCTGATCGCGATCCGGCTCGTGCCCGACCCCGGCCCGACCGCATCGGTACCGCTGCCGCGCTGGGACCTGCCGGCGCGGATGATCCTCGCCACGGCGCTCGTGCTCGCCATCACCGGCGCCGCGGAGACCCTCGGCCCGAGACTCGCCGGGCTGCTGGCGACGATCCCGCTCTACGCGAGCATCCTCGCCGGCTTCGGGTTCCAGCTCGTTGGTCCGGCCGCGGCGATCCGGGTCTGGCGCGGGCTGCTGTTCGGGCTGTTCGGGTTCGGCGCGTTCTACCTCGTCGTGGCGGCGTCGCTCGCGACGCTCGGGCTGGCGGCGTTCGCGATCGCGATCGCCGCCGCCCTCGCCATGCAGCTGCTGACGCTGCGGCTGCTGCGCCCTAGCGCAGCCGCACCGACGCGATGAGCTGTCCGAGCTCCTGGAACGTCGCGGTCGCGCCGTCGGAGAGCCGGTAGATGGCGTAGTTCGTCAACGAGGTCGGCGTGGTCGGCCCCGAGATGAACCACAGGGTCACCGCCGTACCATCCGCGCGGAACGCCGAGAGGTTCGCGCCGGCCTTCACTCCGTTGAACGGCGTGGTCGCCGACCCGTCGTCGGCCGAGAACAGCACGAAGCTCTCGCCGCTCGCGCTCATGAATCCGATCCGGTGGGAGCCCGGCTGCCACTGGGCGCCCCGTTGGCCGCTGCCAGAGGCGGTCTTGCGCGCGGCGAAGTCGGCGAGCGGCCAGTAGCCGACGGTTCCGGAGGTCGCCGTCCCAAGCACGAGCTTCGCGTCACTCGATGCGCGGACCGAGCCCATGCCGATGGCCGCGCCCGAGCTATCGGCCCGCTGGGCGGTGAAGGTGCTGTCGGCGTTGATCCGGACCGTGACGTAAAAGGCCATGTAGCCACCTTCACCGGTGAGCCCGGCGGCCGCGGTGTTCGCCGAGCGGTCCCAGGCGACGGGTCGGTACAGCCATCCGGTGTTCGTCTGCGTGTCGATCGCGGTCCCGTGCCGCCCGTTCGCCGCGAGCTCGTAGACGTTCAGGGTCGCGGCGTTCGTGCCCGATCCCGCGCCGATGCCGAAGGCTCCGGTCTCGGTCGAGTACAGGATCCCGGTCCCGTCGCTCGACCACACGATGCCGCCGCCCCGCTGGTCGGACGCGAGCGACACGAGGGTCTGCTCGGTGCTGTTGCCGGCGGCGTTGAACATCCGGAGCTGCGCGCCTTCTCCGTTCTGACCGGCACCGGGTCTCCAGTACGCGACCAGCCTGCCGTCGGGCGAGACCGTGAGGCTCTGCTGCTTGAACGCCGGCACGATCGCTCCGCCGCTCGACTCCTTGCGGATCGTCGCGCCGTCCGGGCCGAGGAACACGAAGCCGAAGTCGTCGTTGTAGACGGCGCCGGCCGGCGCCGGCGAGGCGGTCGCCGTGCCCGTGGACCTCGGACTTGCAGTCGGGCTCGCGCTCGGCCCGACGACCGAGCCGCTGCCGGCGGGCGGCGGCGGCGCGCTCGGATTCGCTGCAGTCAGCCCGCGATCGCGCAGTTGGACCCCGACGATGATCGCGACCGCGAGCACCGCGACGACCGCTCCCGCGGTCACGAGGTATCGAGATGTACGCATAGCTGTGGTCTCCCTCCTCGTTACGCGGCGCCACGCGCCGCGCGGTGGCAGCGCGATCTCGTCGAGATCGCGCACGAACAGTCCCGTCAGATCCTTGTCGCGGTCATCCACGGGCGGTCTCTCCTTCGCGCATGTGCGCCAGCGATTGCGACACGGTCGCGCTCACGGTCCCGCGCCGGACCCCGAGCGTGTCGGCGATCTCGTTCTGGGTGAGGCCGAGGTAGTAGTGGGCGACGACGATCGCGCGCTGGCGCTCGGTCAGGAGCGCGAGCAGCCGGCCGACCTCGAGCCGCTGAATGACCGCGGCGACCTCGTCGGTTGTCGAGCGCTCGCCCATCCGTACTTCCCGCCGCGCGCGGAAGAGTCCCCGTCGAGTCTTGCGCAACGCGACGCGATACAGCCAGCCCTCGAGGTTGCGATCGTCCGGCGGCGCATGGCGGAGCCCCTCCTCGAACGCGTCGTGCAGCCCATCGAGCGCGCGCTCGCGATCGAACGTCGCGGCGACGAGCGCGCGATAGACCTGCGGGAACGCCCGGTCGTAGAGCTCGCCCCAACGCTCCGCGGTGATCTCGGCCATGCGTGAGGGAATGCATTCACCCCGCCCCAACGCTTAGTCCCGAGCGCTCGGTCGGCTGCTTCGCTCTGGCCGGACGCGATACCGTCCCCGGATGCGCTGGCTCATCGCGCTCGCGTTCGTCGTCGGCGCGTGCGCGCCATCGCCGGCGACGGTCTCACCGTCGCCCCTGCTCGCCAGCGTCCCGGCGTCACCCCGTCCGACCGCGACCGTGTCGTCGAGCGGGGCCGCTGACGCGACGCTCCTGC
>JAXDLF010000097.1:0-3179 GCA_034666765.1 Chloroflexota bacterium | reverse complement strand
GCGAGCCATTGACCGATCGCGGCATGGATCGCGGGTTCTACGTCGAGCCGACGGTCGTCGGCAACCTGCCGGCCGACCATCGCCTGTTCCGCGACGAGCTGTTCGCGCCGTTCACCGCGGTCGCCGCCGTCGATTCATTCGACGAGGCCATCCGGCTGGCGAACGACTCGGTGTACGGCCTGACCGCCGGCGTCTACAGCGAGGACAAGGGCGAGGTCCAGAAGTTCCTGGACACCACCCAGGCCGGCGTCCTGTACGTCAACCGTCGGGCCGGGGCGACGACCGGGGCATGGCCGGGCGTCCAGGCGTTTGGCGGCTGGAAGGGCTCGGGCTCGACGGGCAAATCCGGCCTGTCGATGTACTACGTCGCGCAGTTCCTGCGGGAGCAGAGCCACACGATCGTCGACTGATCCGCGTCAGCTGACCTCGACCAGTCGCTCGACGGCGACGTCCGCAGCGCAACCGTCGTCCGTCGAGAGACGGACCAGCCGCACGTGGCGCGCCGCGGCGAGCGGTCGGGAGGCGTCGAGGATCTCATCGGTGTTCCGAAGGCCGACGACCGTGACCCGTCTCGAGCCACCATGCGCCACCATGAGGATCGCCTCGGCGATGAGGCTGAATTCGTGCTCGAGTCCGCGGGAGGCGCGGTCCGGAGCCAGCGTGGCGCGCGTCGCGTACGCGGCCAGGTCCGTGCGGAGCGTGTTGTTCACGCTTCCCAGACTCGGCCCGGCCACCAAGAGGTCCGAGCCTCGAACCACCCTCGCATCGCTCAAGAAGCGCTCAACCCTGCGCGACGCCGGAGGTCAGCCCGAGGCGCGCTCCGGATCGCCCGCGTGATCTTCGGCCCCGTCGGCGCGAGCTGCCCGCACTCGATAGCCGACGCCCGGCTCGGCCACGAGCAGGTCCGACAGGCAGCCGTCGGGATCCGCCCGCGCGATCTTCCGCCGGAGCTGGCTGACGTAGACGTGGATGTAATGCGACTCATCGTCGTACGCCGCACCCCAAACGGCGCGCAGGATCCGGCCGCGGGTCACGAGCCGGCCGGGATGGTCGAGCAGGACGCGGAGCAGCTCGAACTCGCGCGGCGCGAGCGACGTCGGCTGGTCATGGACCGTGACCCGGTGGGCGAGTGGATCGAGGGCGATGGCGTCGTTGCGGATCCGTCCGTCGATGTCGGCAGCCGGCCCGCCGGCGCGGCGCAGGACAGCCCGCAGGCGCGCGTGCAGCTCGGGGGTGCCGAACGGCTTCGTGAGGTAGTCGTCCGCGCCCTGCTCGAGCGCCTCGACCTTCGACGCCTCAGCGCCGCGCGCTGACACGATCAGGATCGGCGTCGCCGCTTCTCGCCGGACTCGCCGCACGACGGCGATTCCGTCCCGATCGGGCAGGCCCAGGTCGAGGAGGATCGCGTCCGGGCGGTGGGCGTCCCAGCGGGCGAGGGCGGTTGCGACATCACCGGCTTCGTCGACGCGATACCCGCGGGTTGCCAGGTCACGGGCAAGCCAGCCGCGGGTCGTCTCGTCGTCCTCGACGAGCAGGATCCGGACCTGAGGTGCCTGCCTGCTCATCAGGGCCGGTGGCCGGTGCCGGCGAGTGGCGCGACGCTCGGCAGGACGAGGTCGATCGCCAGCCCGCCGAGCACGCTCCGGGACGCTGCGACGCGCCCACCCATGGCCTCGACGAGGCCGCGAACGACCGTCAGCCCGATCCCGCTCCCGGGCCGCGACGGCTCGGCCGGCCGCTGGACGCGGAAGAACCGGTCGAAGAGCCGCCCGATCGCGTCGTCCGGCACGCCCGGACCGTCGTCCTCGACATGCAGCGCGACGGTTGGCACGGCATCCGCAGGAGGATCGATCGCGGCCGTCGCATGGAGCCGGATCCGGGCGCTGGGCGGCGTGTACTTGATCGTGTTCTCGAGGATGTTGGTCAGCACCTGGTCGATGAACACCCCGTCGACCAGCACCGGCGGCAGGTCATCGGGGATGTCGACCTCGACGACCCGCCCGGCGAGCCGCACGCGGAGCCGTCCGACGACTTCGCCGACGAGGGTCGCGAGCTCGAACGGCTCGGGATCCGTGCGGAGCTCGCCGGCTTCGATCCGGCTGAGATCGAGCAGGTTGGTGACGAGCCCATTCAGGTGTTCCGCCTCGCGGTCGATCGCCTCCGCGGTCGACGCCTGCGCGCCGGGCTCGAGCGGGACGTCCCGGTCGAGCAGCGTCCCCGCCGCGGCCCGGATGGACGCCAGCGGCGTGCGGAGGTCGTGCGACACGGACTCGAGCAGCGCGGTCTTCAGGGCATCGCTCCGCCGCGCGATCTCCATCTCCCGCGCCTCGCGACCGAGCCGATCCAGCTCGAGGGCCTGGCCGATCTGGTCGGCGCCGGCCGACAGGAGTCGGGTCTGGCTTCCGTCCGGCGGACCATCTCGACGAGGGCGAACCGCCCAGATCGAGCCGATGCGCCGGTCGCCGACCTCGATGAAGACCCGATACGCGTCCGCATCGGCTCGTCCGCGGGGCGATCCTGCCGCGATCTGCTGGTGAACCCGGACCCACTCGGCCGGCGCGTCACCCGGCGTCCGGCGGAGGGCGTGATGGGATGCCGGCGGCGTCCAGGACCCATCCACGCCCGGCGCAGCGGATGGTGACGTCGCGGTATCGACCGCCGTCCGCTCGAGATCGCCCGACACCGCCAGCGTGATTCGGATCCGGACCATGGCCGTCTCGGCCTGGAGGATCGCCGCAAGCTCAGGGAGGACCTGTGCCGTGGACGACCGGGTCGCGAGGACGCGGCTCAGCCTGAACAGCGACACGGCCTCGTGCTCGCGGGCGAGCGCAGCCTCCGCCCGGTCGCGCTGGCCCGCCGCGAGCCGTCCGACGACGATGCCGACGACGAGGAGGAGGACGAGGTTCAGCCACTCTCCCGGATCGGCGACCCTCAGCGTCAGTCGAGGCTCGATGAACAGGGCGTCGTAGACGAGGAACGCCGCGAGGGCGGCGCCGATTGCCGCGGTCGTCCCGAACCGGACACCCGCCACGACCACGGCCAGCAGGAACACGGACGATGCGTTGGGCACGCCGACGCCGTCCTGCTAGACCCAGACAAGACCAGCGTCGGCGACCACCAGCACGACGACCGCCGTGGTCCCGATTGCCGCGTGTCGGACCGGTTGAGAGATCACGGTC
>JAXDLF010000096.1:0-2778 GCA_034666765.1 Chloroflexota bacterium | reverse complement strand
CCGCAGCCTCCGACTCGAGGTTGGCCTGGAGGTCGAGGAAGTAGTCCACCAGCGGACCGCGCTGGGGCTCCGGAACCTTCTCCTCGCCCTTCTTGCCCGCGGTGAACGCCTGGCCGGGGCAGCCGTCGTCCACGACGCCGTCCTCGTCGTCGTCGACGCCGTCCTTGCAGGTGCCCACCGGCAGCGGGTTCTTGGGGTTGACGAAGATGTCGTAGATGAAGTCCGTCGGGGCGTTGAAGCGGACGCGGGGGGTCGTGTCGTCGCTGATGTCGCAGGTGGTCAGCTTCGGTGTGTAGGTCGTGCAGACCTTGCGACGTGTGCCCTGGGCGCGGTCCCAGCCGGGCGTGGCGCTGCCGACGTAGGACTCCGCGACGATGTGGCGCAGGGCGATCTTCGCCTTGCTGGCCCTGGTGAACTCCCCGAGGGACGGAAACAGGCCCTTTGCGAAGTCGTTGATGAGCGTGTGACCCCACATGTCGCCCGCCGCATGGGTGAGGAAGCCGTAGCTGAAGGCCCGGATCTGTGCCTTCTGTTTGGCCGTGTATTTCTCTACGAGGGCGCCGCGCCTCGCGCCCGGCCTCGGGTCCGGCTTCGTCGCGGTCTGCGCGGCCTGCGCCTTCTGCATGAGGAAGCGCAGCCACTTCCCGGTGTGGTTGGGGTGGATCTGCGACTGGCCGTAGGCGATGTCGGGGAAGCCGTCAGGTCCGACGACCCCGGCGTTGTAGGAGGCTTGATGGGCCTTCAACGCGGCGCCCAGGCCCGGCGGGAGCGGATAGTTCCTGCCGCCGATGGTGACGAAGCCGGTTGACGCCTCGGCCCACACCTGATCGCCGATGTAGTTGTGCGTGAACGGCTTCCAGGCCATCGCGGCCTGGGGAGCGGCGAGCGACGCCGCCACGAGCACCAGGCCGGCCACGGTCCAGCGTGTCGCTCTCGCCCGCGAGGGCGCTGTCACTGCGTCACACGATCCCCGCCGCCCCCACCGCGTCATGGTCTTCCCCGCCCCCGTTTTCTGCGCGGCTCGCCGGGCCGGATTGTCCGGGCCGCCCGACGCGCAGACCGGCCGATCCGTACCACCGCAGCGGGCGTAGGGTCAACTGCCGTGGCAGGCTTTGCGGAAGTTTGGCATGGCAAAGCTGAATCCCTGGTCGCGGGGCCGCGGATCTGAGAGGTTGCGCGCATGAGCCTGCGTCTGCGTGACGCGCTGATGCGCGAGCTGGGCACGCTCCGTTATGAACCGACGGAGAAGCGCATCCGCGGCATGCTCGGCGACGCGACGGTGATCGACAGCACCCGGGCGCGGCTCGTCTGGGAGCCCAAGCGCGTCGTGCCGACGTACGCGTTCCCCGTGCAGGACGTCGACGCGCAGATCGCCGCCGCGCCGCCGCCGGCGGAGGAGGTCGACCCGGACACCGTCGGCGTCCCCGCGGGCGTTCCGCTCGGCGAGATGATGGTCCTCGACCCGAGCATCCCGTTCGCCGTCCGCACGACGCCGGGCGAGCCGGTCGTGCTGCGCGCCCGCGACGGCGTCACCGAGGTCGCCGGCTTCCTGCCCGATGACGACGGGCTCGACGGCTACGTCATCGTCGACTTCGCCGACTTCGACGCGTGGTACGAGGAGGACGAGCGCAATCTCGGCCACCCGCGCGACCCGTTTCACCGCATCGACATCGTGCACAGCACGCGCCACGTCCGCATCGAGCACGAGGGCGAGGTGCTCGCTGAGTCCACGACCCCGTACCTGCTCTTCGAGCCGCCGCTTCCGGTGCGCTACTACCTGCCGCCCGAGGACGTGCGCGCCGACCTGCTGATGCCGAGCGACAAGCGCACATTCTGCGCCTACAAGGGCGAGGCGTGGTACCTGTCGCGGGGTGATGACGGGGACATCGCCTGGTTCTATCCAGAGCCGCTGCGCGAGGGCGGTGAGATCACCGACCGCGTCGCGTTCTTCAACGAGCGCGTGGACATCGTCGTCGACGGCGCGCGGCTCGAGCGCCCGCGCACGCCCTGGTCGCCGCGCTGAGCGGGCATTCAGGATCGCCCATCGAGCGCGCAGCCCGACGCGGCAAAGGCGGCGCAAAGACGGCGCGTGGACGCTGCGGCCGTCACGCCGTGATACTCCGCTTCGCATCGACCGGCGGCGGGCCGGTCCGGGCGGGAGGTTGAGATGCGCTGTCAGGGGATGCGACGCGTGGTGGTGCTGGCGATCTGCGCGGGGCTGCTGCCGGCATGGGGCGTCGCCGGCGCCGCGGCCGCAACGACGAAGGTCCACAAGCCGAGGAACGTGTCAGCGCCCAAGGCCACGTCCAAGGCCAAGCCGGCACGGGTCGTGCGCACGACGTGCTCGACCGTCGCCTATCTCAACGACTCGCGCCTCGGTCCCAAGCGCGTGCCGAACGCGGGACCGGTCGCTCGCCTGCTGCGGGGCTGGCAGCGCCTCGCCGGTTTCTCGCCGCGCGGCTACCTCAAGCTCTTCTACGACGCCGTCGCCAGGAGCTGGCGCTACCCGCCGCAGGGCGGCTACCAGCTCACGCCGCTTGGCGTCCCCGTCGTCGGGTCGGCCACGCTCATCGAGGGCCAGCTCGTCGACCGCTTCGGCAGCGAGGGCGGCACCTACCTCTCACCGCAGGGCACGCCGTACGCCGCCCGCGGCATCCCGCCGGAGAGCCTGAACCCGTTTCCCGGCGGCGAGCCGTGCAACTACTACCGCTACCGCGTGCTCAAGCCGTTCTCGGTCAACGCCGGGCCGATCGCGCCCGCGCTCGGTCAGCCCGGCTT
>JAXDLF010000095.1:0-8194 GCA_034666765.1 Chloroflexota bacterium | reverse complement strand
ACGGCGGCAACAAGCCCGAGATCGTCACCTGCACCCATGAGGAGATCGCCGTCGCGATCGCGCACGGGTACACGAAGGTCACCGGCAAGCCGATGGCGGCGATCGTCCACGACGTCGTCGGGCTGCTGCACGCGGCGATGGCGATCTACTACGCGCACATCGACCGCGTCCCGGTGCTGATCCTGGGCGCGACCGGTCCGCTCGACCGCAGCAGGCGCCGCCCCTACATCGACTGGATCCACAGCGCGCTCGTGCAGGGCAACGCCGTGCGCGACTACGTGAAGTGGGACGATCAGCCGGCGAGCGTCGCCGACTTCGGCTCTTCGTTCGCGCGCGGCTACCGCATCGCGACGCAGGAGCCGGCCGGCCCGGTCTACCTCTGCTACGACGCCGGCCTGCAGGAGGACGAGCTCGCAACGCCGGTGAGCGTGGCCGCCGAGATCGCGGCGGCCCGTCCGACGCCGGTCCAGGCCGATCCGACCGCGCTGGAGCACGCGGCCCACCTCATCGCGCACGCCGAGCGGCCGGTCATCGTCGCCGAGTTCGCGGGCCGGCACCCGGCCGCGTTCTCCGAGCTGCGGCGCCTCGCCGAGCTCCTCGGGGCGCCGGTCATCGACCTCCAGGGACGGTTGAACATGGCGACCCGCCACCCGCTGAACTTCGCCGGGTCCGACGAGGTCCTGGCGCACGCGGACCTCGTCCTCAGCGTCGACGTCGGCGATCTGTTCCGCGCGCTCAACCGCCTGGACCGTTCGACGCACGAGAAGCAGCGCCGGATCCCGGAAGGCTGCACGATCATCGACCTCGGCCTGATGGAGCTGCGCTCGAGCAAGTGGTCCGAGGACCTCGGGCAGTTCCAGCCGGTCGATCTCTCCATCGTGGCCGACTCCGCGCTCGCGCTCCCCGCGCTCCGCGAGCTGATCGCGGAGGACGCGAGCGCGCTCTGGCCCGGACGGCGCGCCCGGATGGAGCAGGCGAACGCGAAGCTCCGCGCCGACGTCCAGACGAAGAGCCGCGAGCACTGGGACGACTCGCCGATCTGGCCCGCGCGCCTGGCCAGCGAGGTCTGGGACGCGATCAAGGACGAGGACTGGGTCCTAACCGGCGCCGATCTCGAGGATTGGACCTGGAAGCTCTGGGATATCGACTCCCCGGTCCGGTGGCCGGGCCGCAGCCTCGGCACGGCGACCCAGATCGGCACGTCGATCGGAGTCGCGCTCGCGCACCGCGGCGACGGCAAGCTCATCGTCGACATCCAGCCCGACGGCGACCTGCTCTTCGATCCCGGCGCGCTCTGGACCGTGGCGAACCTGCGCCTCCCGATGCTGCTCGTCATGTACAACAACCGCGCCTACTACAACGACTGGGAGCACCAGCTCCGCGTCGCCGACAGGCGCGGTACCGACAAGTCCAAGGCGAACATCGGCATGGACCTGTCGGACCCCGCACCGGACTTCGCCATGCTCGCGAAGTCGTTCGGCTGGTACAGCGAGGGACCGATCGCCGATCCCACGGACGTCGGCCCCGCCCTGAGGCGGGCCATAAATGTGATCCGAAAGGACGGCCGGCCCGCATTGCTGGACACGATCGTCAGGAAGCGGGAGCTCGCCCGCTTCCGCTAACAGGGAGGACCGCGATGCTCCGAATCCGACGCGCCGCTCCGCTTGTCGCCGTTATCGCCGCGATCGCCCTCGCCGCCGGCTGCACCGCCCCGGCAGCCGCGCCCTCACCGACCTCGTCCCCCGTCGCGGTGGCGACGACGGCCGCGGCACCGGCGCCCACCTCGGCGATCCCGCGGATCCCCGACCCGGTGGCCGTCGAGGTGCCGGTCAAGGGCGCGGCGCTGCTCGTCCTCGACATCACGTCCGTGATCTGCCCGCCCCGGCCGACCTGCGTGGCCTCGGTCCCGAAGATCGCGGCGCTCGTGAAGAAGGCCCGTGACGCCAAGGTCCCGGTCATCTACAGCCAGACCGCGACGGCCGGCTCGACCTACGTCGCCGACATCGCCCCCCAGGCGGGCGACGCGACGGTGACCGGCCGGGCGGACAAGTTCTTCGCCACCAACCTGGAGCAGATCCTGAAGGACAAGGCCGTCGACACGGCGGTCGTGGTCGGCTCGGCGGCCAACGGCGCGGTCCTGTACACGGCGTTCGGGCTCGGCCTGCGCGGCATCACCGTCGTCGTCGCCCAGGACGGCATCTCCGGCGATCCGGAGTTCACCGAGACGCTCACCCGCTGGCAGCTCCTCAACGAGCCGGGCTTCGCGAACGCGAACAACACCCCGCTCGACAAGGGCCACGTGACGCTCAGCACGACCGACCGGATCACCTTCAAGTAGCCGGCAGGCGCTTGGTCGCCGACCACACAAGACAGGCGCGCCGCACACCGAACGTGCGGCGCGACCGTTTTTGACACCGTCCCGATCCAACCCACCCGCAGTGCGGAACGGGTTCCGGCGTTCCGCATCACGTGCGCGCGGTGCTCCATCGCGGTCGGGCCCTGGTCCTGCTCATCGTCGCCGCGGCGTCCATCGGGTGTGCGCCCGTTGTCCGTTCGAGCGAAGGCTCGTTCCTCTCTCTGCCGGACGACCGACCGATGCCGGCGAACGCGGTCGCCGATCCGCTCACCTGCACCGACCGCGCGACGATCCCCCCGGTCGACAACGTGACGACCGTCGCGTGGTCGCCGAGCTCGGCGTCGCTCGCGCTCGTGCACCTCGTCAAGGTGCCGTCCACGAAGACCGTCACCGGCTACGAAGAGGACCAGCTCGTCAGCGTGTACGACGTCGCGACGGGCACCCTGCGCGACCTGGGTCACGGGAACCGTCCGACATGGTCCCCCACCGGCGCGTACCTCGCCTACTGGAACCAGGACGGCGCCATTCGCATCCTCCGCTCCGGCCAGGTGGTGGCGAAGCTCGATGCCTCGCAACCCGGACTCGGTTGGAACGGCGACCGGCTCCTGTACTGGTTCGACGACGAGATCCGCGTCTGGGATGCGGGTCCGAGCTGGACCCTGGCCCGCGTCCTCCCCGAGCAGATACCGGAGTACCCGTACGACGATGCGTACTTCAGCGCGGACGGCAGCCAATTCACGATCGCGCGCTACGCCTACGACGGCACCAGCCGGCGGTACGTCGGGACGACGGCCACCGGCGCGATGACGCCCATCGGCGACGGCAACACGACCTTCATGGAGTGGTCGCCCCGCGGCGCCACGCTGCTCCTGCGCTCGGCGACCGCGGTCAGCCTCCGGAGCCCGGACGGCCTCGTCCAGAGTGCCGCGCTCTCGAGCTTCCGCGGGACCGTCCACGGCTGGACCGCGGACGGCCGGCTGCTCCTCGGGGCGATGTCCGCGACGGTGCCCGGCGGCAACGCGCTCGACCGGTTCGCGGTGTGGAACGGTGACGACGACGCGATCGCCACGATCCCGAACCTCCTGGGCTCCCGGACGTTCAGCCCCGACGGGAGCTGGTTCGCCGGCGTCAGCCGCACCGACCTCTACACGACGCAGCTCGAGCTCTATCGCTGCGGCGTCGTGGACGGCGCCGGGATCGACCTCCGTTCGGACACGGCCTCACGCTCGCGCGCGCAGAAGATCGCGAGCGAGGCCAATCACTTCGTGCGGCCGGTCGCCGGCGCGTTCACCCAGTTTCTCCAGGGCAGTCACACCGGCATCGATGTGGCCGCGCCGGTGGGCTCGATCCTCGTGGCGGCCGACGACGGCGTCGTGGACGCCATCGGCTGGGTGCCGGTGGGCGGATTCCGGGTGTGCGTCCTGCACGGCGGCGGACTCGAGAGCTGCGACTACCACACGTCGCTGCCGCTCGTCCGGACCGGCGACCACGTCGTGCGCGGACAGCCGGTCGCGCTCGTCGGGATGACCGGCCTCACCACCGGGCCGCACGTGCACTGGGAAGCGAAGCGCGACGGCCGGATCGTGAACCCGCTGGACCAGTGATCGCGGGCTAGAGACCCTCCAGCGCGCCTGCGCGGCGGGCCCGCTCCTGCGCGTCGATCCACGTCTTCTCGATGACGAACGGCTGCCACAGGCTCGCCGCCACGCGTCTGATCTCGTCCTCCGTGTACGGCGTGGGCTCGCCGATGGTCATCGCGTACGCCAGGCGCTTCGCGTTCTCCTCGAGGTAGAGCGAGAGCGTCACGCAGCTCGGCACATCGTCGGCGACCACCGCGACGCCGTGGCCGCGCAGCAGCACCGCGCGATGCGCGCCGAGATCCTTCGCCATCGCGCCGCCCTGCCGGTCGTCGCGGACGAGATCGGGATCGTCGTACACCGGAACGGCCTTCCCGAACGGCGCGCCCGCGTTGAACGCGGTGATGAGCGGCTTCCCGACCGTCGCGAACGCGGTCGCCGCGAGCGGATGGAAGTGCGCCGCGCTGCGGATCTCCGGCCTGGCCCGGTAGCAGCCGAGGTGCAGGGGCGTCTCGGCCGGCGGCTCGCCCGAAACGACGGCACCGTCGGCGACCCGCACGATCGCGACCTCACCGGGCGTCACCGAGATCCGCGAGGTGCGCCTTCCGTTGATGTACGCGACGTCGTCATCGCGCAGGCTGATGTGGCCGTGCATGTCGAAGAGGCCCGCGGCCGCCATCACCCGGCACGCCAGCGCGACCTGGGCCCGGTTCTCCGTCTCGCGAGGCAGGCTCATCGAGCGGCCGGCCCGCTCACGTCGGATACCCCTCGGGCGCTTCGACGCTCGTCTCGTGTCCGATGTGCGCGTAGCGCCGGCGGAAGCGAAGCAGCGCGTCGATCTTCGCCGGATCGACCTCGTGCGCGACCACCTCGCCGGTGAACAGGACGTGATCGCCGCTTGGGCGTTGGTCCCGCACCTGACACCAGAGGACCGCGATGCTGCCGGCGACGCCCGGCGCACCGCCCGCGCCCGCGGGCGCCTCGAGCGGCCGCACCTTCAGGGTGAGGAACTTGTCGGGGCCGTCCGCCGACCTGCCGGCACGCTCGGCGATGTCCTGCTGCGAGGCGTGGAGGAACGAGACGCTAAACGCTCCGCTCCGCTGAATGAGCTTGCAGGTCCGGCTTCCGGGATGCTCGGCGATCGCGACCATCGGGGGGACGAACGAGACGTACATCGCCGTGCCCGTGGCGCAGGACCGCTCCGGGCCGTCCGCGGCGCCGATGATCGCCACCCCGTGCGGGATCCGGGAGAGGGCCGCGCGCGCGATGGCGTAACGATCGCCCGTGTTTTCGGCCATTTGGCGAGGCTAGCAGGAATGGTCGAATGGTCTGATAATTCGCCCGGCGCGCCCCCGCGCACACCAGGGAGGTGGGCAGATGCGGTCGAATCCCGCGCTCAGAGCTCTCGCGATCGCGATCAGCACGGTCATCGTGGCCGGATGCGGAGGCGGCACCGGACCGGCGGCCGTCGCGAGCGGCGCGACGGCGACGCCCGCACCGGTGAAGGTCCGGGCCGCGTACGGGAACGTGACCCCGGCGAACCTCGCGCCGTACTACGCGAAGGAGAAGGGGTTCTTCCTCGCGAACGGCCTCGACGTGGACCTCACGCTCATCGACGGCGGCGGCAAGGCGATGGCCGCGCTCCTCGGGAACTCGGTCGACATCGCCCAGCTCGGCGGCACCGAGGCGATGAGCGCGTCCGCCGGCGGGGGCGACGTCGAAGCGGTGACCCTGTTCGTTCCGGTGTCCCCGTGGGTCCTCATGGCCCCGGCGGCCTACACCGGGCCGAACGACCTCAAGGGGAAGACCGTCGGCGTCGCGTCCAAGGGCGGGTCGTCCGAGATCGCCGCGAACCAGGCCATCGACAAGCTCGGCCTGAAGCTCAGCGACGTGGCGGTGCTCTCGACGGGCTCGACGGCGAATCTGACCGCGGCGATGCTCGCCAACCAGGTCTACGCCGGTCCCGGGCATCCGCCGGACACGGCCGCGCTGTTCAAGGCCGGCTACAAGGTGATCATGGATCTCGCCGCGCAGAAGGTGCCCGCGGTCGAGAACTGCACCATCGTGACCAAGAAGTTCGCGGCGGAGCACAAGGACGTCATGCAGAAGTACGTCGACTCGCTCGTCCAGGCGATCGTCGCGATGAAGAAGGACAAGCCCGGCACGCTGCCGGTCATGCAGAAGCTCCTCAACGTCACCGACCAGGACGCGCTGTCGCAGACGTACGACTACTACGTCACGCAGATCTTCCCGGTCTACCCGGAGGTCACGCCGGACGCGTGGACGTACAGCCGCGACGAGCTCGCGAAGACGAATGCCGCGGTGAAGGGTCTCGACGTGACCAAGGTCATCGACAACTCGTTCGTCAAGGACGCCCAGACCCGCAAGGTCGGGGGCAACTAGCCGCGCAACGCCCGCCACACCCTCTCGGCGGTGACCGGGAGGGTGTGGACGCGGGCTCCGCTCGCGGCGTGGACGGCGTTCGCGACCGCCGCGGGCACGCCCGGGTTCACCAGCTCGCCCGCCGAGCGCGCGCCGTACGGACCGACGCCGTGGTCGTCGCTCAGGTGGACGATCCGTAGCGGCGGGACGTCCGCGATCGTCAACAGCTTGTACTCGCCGAGGTTGGCCGCGCGCACGCGCCCGTCCTCGAGGGCGAGATCCTCGGTGAGGGCCATCCCCAGCCCGTAGACGAAGCCGCCTTCGAGCTGGCCGCGGAGGCCGACGGGATTGATGACCTGACCGACGTCGACCGCGAGGACCGCCGCCACCACCCGCACGCTGCCGGTCTCCGCGTCGACGGCGACCTCGAGCGCGTGCGCGCACGCGCCGTGATCCGCCGCCGTCGCGTTGGCGGTGGCCGAGACCTCGATCTCCTCGCCCGGGCCGAGGGCCGCGGCCGCGGCGGCGACGGTCCGGCCGGCGAGCTTCTCGCGGAGCGCCCGCGCCGCCGCCAGGGCCGCGCCGCCGTGGACCGGCGTGACCCGGCTGCCGCCGATGCCCGGATCCTTCGGGCTGTCGGTCGAGAGCCGCAGCACCCGCACGGTCGATGGCGGAACGCCGCACGTCGCGGCGACGATCCGCTGGATGAGCGTGTGCTGGCCCCCGCCCTGATCCCCCACGCCGGTTCGGGCCTCGATCGTCCCGTCCCGCCGGAGCCGCAGGGTGATCGTGGCCGAGCCCGTGCCGACGTGCCGGATGCCCAGCGCGAACCCGACGCCGCGCCCGGCCTCGCGCGGCCGGTCGGCGCCGATCTCGGTCGCGGCCCGCTCGAGCAGCGCGACCAGGTCCGGGCCGTGCCACGGCTCGCCGCTGGTGGTCGGGTCGCCGGCGCGCGCGGCATTGCGGCGGCGGAGCTCGAGCGGCGACAGGCCCAGCGCCCGGGCGATGAGATCGAGATGCGACTCCGACGCGAACACGTTCTGGGGCTGGCCGGGGGCGCGCATGTGGCCACCAGGGACCTGGTTCGTGTACACGGTCGCGGCCTCGTGGCGCGACGCGGGCACGCGGTACCCCTCGAGCGTCTGCACCCCGCCCTCGACCATGAGCCGCGGCGTCGGCTTGGCCGCGGCGTACGCGCCGCCGTCGAAGAGCGCGTGCGACTCGTGCGCGACGATGCGGCCCTCGGCGTCCACGCCCGTCCGCAGCCGGATGCGGGAGGCGTGGCGCGGATTCGTCGTCGCGAGCTCCTCGGCGTAGCGGGTGATCGCGCGGACCGGTCGGCCGGTCGCGCGCGCGAGGAAGTAGAGGACGTATTCGTCCGTCGACAGACCCTTGCCGCCGAAGTCGCCCCCGATGAACCCGTTGTCGACCACGATGCGATCGGCTGCGATCCCGAGGCTCGCGGCCATCTGATCGCGCAGCGTGAACGGCGCCTTGTTCGTCGAGACGACGTGCACCCGGTCGTCGGCGAGCCAGACCACCGCGGCGTGCGGCTCGAGCGCGGCCTGGTGGATGCGCGGCGTGGTGAACTCGTGCTCGAAGACGCGATCCGCGCGGGCGAAGGCCGCCTCGACGTCGCCGTGGGACTCGCCGACGTGGCCCTGGTGGTTCGGGTGCGGGCCCACCGGCCGCGGGCCGCGGCCCTCGAGGAAGCGATACGTCGCGGCGTCCGGATGGAGCACCGGGGCGTCGGCCGCGAGGGCCGCGTCGAGGTCCAGCACCGGCGCCAGCTCCTCGTAGTCGACGGCGACGAGGCGCACGGCCTCCTCGGCGATGTCGCGCGTGTCGGCCGCGACCGCGGCGACGCGATCCCCGACGA
>JAXDLF010000094.1:0-9232 GCA_034666765.1 Chloroflexota bacterium | reverse complement strand
AGCTCGCCCGCCGGCTCGTGCCGCTCGCCCTCGTGGTGCCGGCATCGCCGGGCCGCCGCAGCCGCCTGCGGGTGAACGGCCGCGAGTACCTCGACGACGACCTCGTGCCGGGCGCGTTCTTCAGCGTCCCGCACCGGGGCGCGGCCGACGTCGAGGTGACCGGCACGCCGCTCCGCGTCCACGGCTCGGCCGGGGACCTCGGCATCATCGTCGACGCGCGCGGGCGGCCACTCGAGCTGCCGCCGCGGGACGCCGAGCGCATCCCCACGCTCGTGCGCTGGTTCGCCGCGCTCGACCTCGCGGCCATGAGCGTCGGCTGATGGGATGGCGCTACGCGTCCTACGTCGTGGAGCATCCGCTCCCGCTCGGCGTGTCGTCGCGTCCGTCCGTCGGATCGGGTGTCCGGGCGGGCGATCCCCTCGCGACCGGCAGCCTGCTCGGTTCGCCCATCCGCGTGGAGGGCGGGCGCAGGCTCGGCCTCGACCCTGAGGATGTCGATCGCGTCGCGCGGGTTCGGGTCGGCTCGGACGTGACCCGCGGGACGGTGCTCGCGCGCACGGGCCGGCGCTTCATCCGGGCGGTGACCGCGCCCGTGGACGGACGGCTCGTCCATCGGTCGTACGAGGGTGACTTCTACGTCGCCCCGATCACCGGGACGTGGACCGTGCGCGCGTCGATGGACGGCACGGTGGTGCGCTCGGACGACGCGGCCGTGACCGTCGAAGGATCGGCGTGGGCCCTCGGCGGCGTCGCCGCGTACGGTCCGGACGCCTACGGGGAGCTCGCGCTCGGCGTCGACGCGCCGACCGACGAGCTCTCGCCCTCACGCGTCGACGTGCGGATGCACGAGAAGATCGTCGTGGGCGGTGCCCGCATCGCCGCGGAGGCGATCACGCGCGCGCACGCGTGCGGCGTGGCCGGTCTGGTCGCCGGCGCGGCGCCGGCGGGCGGTCTGCGCGTGGTCTTCGGCGAGGAGGTCACCGCGTCGAGCGGCCCGACGGTGGAGGATCGTCCGACGGTGCTCTGCCTGCTCGGGTTCGGGACCGGTCCGCTCCCGACCGAGGTGTACGTCCCGTTCGTCGCGTTCGACGGAAAGCGTGCCGCCATCCACGTGGCGTCGGCGCGGCTGTTCGTGTTCGCGCCCGCGGCCGTGCTCGACGCCTCGCTCGATGCGCCGGCGCTGGTGCTGGCGAACGACTTCGGCGGCGTGCGCCCATTGCTCGGCGAGACGAGCCTGACCGGGGTGACGCGCTTCGCGAGCGACGCGTACTGCGAAGGGCTCGCCACGAAGGACGGGGTCGTGCCTGTGCCCAACGTCCTTCCCTATGACGCACCGCGGTGAGCAAGAAGAAGAAGGCCGGGAGGCGCGAGCGAGAGATCGCCGAGTACCGAGCCCGGGAGACGCGGCTCAAGCGCTACCGGACGATGGTCGGGTTCCTGGGGCTCATCCCGTTCGCCGGCTCGCTCGCGTGCGACCTCGGGGTGGCGGTCTTCTGCGTTCCGTGGTCCTGGTACATGGCGGTCTGGGCCGCGGTCTTCGGCGCGTTCGTCGGCCTTAGCATTCGGCTCGTTCGTGAACGCCGCCGGTTCGAAGCACATCAGCCGCGCCCAAGCTGACCCCAGCGCGATCGACATCGTGAGCCACTCCTCGTTGCACACCGAGCGGCTCGGCGAACGCCTGGCCGGACACGCCGAGCCGGGTGACGTCGTCGCGCTGTGGGGCGAGCTCGGCGCCGGGAAGACCGTGTTCGCCCGCGGGATCGCGATCGGCCTCGGCATCGACGAGGACACCGTGACCAGCCCGACGTTCGTGATCCTCCACGAGCACTTCGGCGGCCGGCTGCCGCTCTACCACCTCGATCTCTACCGCCTCGTCCAGAGCCAGCTCGGATCCACCGGCTGGGAGGAGGCCCTGGACTCCGGCGGTCTCACCGTCATCGAGTGGCCCGACCGGGCGGGGGACGAGCTGCCGCCGGACCGGGTCGATGTCCGCCTCGAGCACGTCGCCGAGACCAAGCGCCGGGTGACGGTCGACCCGACCGGCCCGCGGTCGCGCCGGCTCGTCGAGGCGTTACGCGAAGACGCGTTCAAGGAGCGGCCGTGAGCGCGCTGCTCGCGCTCGACACGTCGACGGAGTGGGCGTCCGTGGCCATCTTCGATGGAACGGCCGTGCTGGCGGAGGAGACCTGGCACGCCCAGCGGCGGCACGCCGAGGATCTCTTCCCGACGATCGAGCGGATGATCACCCTGAGCCGGGCGCCGTTCAACGCGGTCGACAAGGTCGCCGTCGCGACCGGGCCCGGCTCGTTCACCGGCCTGCGCGTCGCGATCGCGGCCGCCCAGGGGATCGCGCGCGGCAGCGGCGCCGCGCTCGTCGGCGTGTCGACGCTCGACGTGCTCGCGTACCCGCACGCGTCGTCGAAGCTCCGCACCTGCCCGCTGCTCCCCGCGGGGCGCGGCGAGTTCTACGCCGCGCTCTACCAGGAGCGCAACCGGAAGTGGGCCCGCCGCTCGCCGTTCATCGTCGGGCCACTGGTCGAGATCTGCCGGCAGATCGGGACGCACACGCTGTTCGTCGGCGAGATCGACGCGGAGGCCGAGTCGACCCTGCGCGACCTCCTCGGACCGCTCGCGCTCTTCGCGGCGCCGGCGTCCCGGATGCGCCGGGCCGGCTACCTGGCCGAGCTCGGCTGGAACGAGCTCGCCGAGCGCACGCAGGCGCCTCTCGGGGCCCTGGAGCCGATCTACGTCCGCCAGCCGGCGGTCGGCGGCAGCTTCGCGCAGCCGTTCGCGCCCCCGCCGGCGGACGACGCCGCGCTCGGCCTCCCGAAGCGGACGGCGTAGAAAGGTAGTCATGGTCTCGGTCGCGCCCGTCGTCATCGACGACATGACCCTCGATGACATCGACGCCGTGCAGGAGGTCGAGCGGAGCTCGTTCCCGGTGCCGTGGCCGGCGAACGCGTTCCGTCACGAGCTCACCCAGAACCGCAACGCCCGGTACGTCGTCGCGCGGAGCGATGCCGAGATCGTCGGGTACGCCGGCCTCTGGCTCATGGTCGACGAGGCCCACATCACGACCTTCGCCGTCCATCCGGAGCACCGCCGCCGGCGCATCGGCGAGCGGCTCCTCCAACGGCTGTTCGAGATCGCCGCGGCGATGAACGCCGAATGGCTGACCCTGGAGGTGCGCGCGACGAACCTCGCCGCGCAGAAGCTCTACGAGAAGTACGGCTTCCGCCGCGCCGGCGTGCGGCGCCGTTACTACAGCGACAACAACGAGGACGCGCTGATCATGTGGACCGAGCGGCTCAAGGATCGCACGGTGAAGGATCGCCTCGCGGTCCTGCGCAAAGACCTCGAGCGCGGTCCATGAGGATCCTCGCATTCGAGACGAGCTGCGACGAGACCGGCGTGGCCGTCGTCGAGGACGGCCGCAGGATCCGCGCGAACGTCATCGCCACGCAGCTCGCGCACCAGGCGACCGGCGGCATCGTGCCCGAGGTCGCCGCGCGCGAGCACCTCCGCTCGATCGATCCGATCACCGACAAGGCCCTGCGCGACGCGGGCGCCACCCTGCGCGACGTGGACGCCGTCGCGGCGACGGTCGGCCCCGGCCTCATCGGCTGCCTCTTGGTGGGCGCGAACTACGCCCGCGGGCTCGCGCTCGCGGCGGGTCTGCCGTTCATCGGGGTCAACCATCTCGAAGGACACGTGTACGCGAACTGGCTGTACGACACCGAAGACGTGCCGCCCGAGCCGGAGCTGCCCGCGGTGGTGCTGGTCGTGAGCGGCGCGCACAGCGACCTCGTCCTCATGGAGGCCCATCGGCGCTTCCGGCTCCTCGGCCGCACGATCGACGACGCGGCCGGCGAGGCATTCGACAAGGTGGCGCGGCTGCTCGGGCTGGGCTTCCCGGGCGGCCCGGAGATCGAGAAGGCCGCGAGGGACGGCAACCCCGAGGCGTTCCCGCTGCCGAAGGCGTGGCTCGCGGATCGCTACGACTTCTCGTTCTCCGGGCTCAAGACCGCCGTCCTCCGGCTCGTGCGCTCGCTCGAGGAAAAAGGTCCCGTGCCGGTGAACGACGTCGCGGCATCGTTCCAGAAGGCGATCGTCGAGGCGCTCGCGGAGAAGACCGCGCGCGCGGCCGCGGAGCACGGGGTCCGCGCCGTCATGCTCGGCGGCGGCGTGGCCGCGAACACCCCGCTGCGCGCCGAGATCCGGCGCCGCATCGCCGTTCCGCTGCACGTCCCGCCGCCGCGCCTCTGCACCGACAACGGCGCGATGGTCGGCGCCGCCGCCTTCTTCTCGCTGCGCCACCGGGGCGCGGAGATGCCGGCGGGCGTGCGCTCCAACCTGCCCCTCGCGTAGTGCGACGCCGGTGAGCGCGATCGCGCTCGTTGCCGCGCTCGACGAGGCGAAGGACCTGGCCGCGCGCGGCGAGCCGGTACCGGAGGCGGTGACGGACCTCGTGCTGCGCATCCTCGCCGAAGCGAGCGACGCGCCTCCGGTGCTCGAGGCGCTGCGCGGCGCGTCGGATGGCCGGGCGCTGCTGCGGATCACCGACGGCGCGCGGGCCATCGAGTTCCAGGCCGGCGACGGCAGGCTGCGCGCGGAGATCGCCGAGCCGAAGGGCAAGGGCCCGAAGGTCGACGCGACCGCCGCGACGTGGCTCGGCCTTCTCGGCGGCACGTTGAAGCCGTGGCTCGCGTTCACCCGGGGACTCGTCGTGTGCCGCGCGGGGATCACCGAGCTGCGATGGATGCAGCAGACCGCGGAGCGGCTGCAGCGCGGGTACGAGGAGGCGCGTCGGCTAGAGTCGCCGCGATGAGAGAGTCACCCGGAACACCACGGCCGAACGACACGAAGACCGACGACGAGACGACCAAGACCCACCGCGTCGAGACGAAGACGAAGACTCCGGTCGAGGCGAAGCGGCAGGGGCCGGTGCTCGACGACATCAAGAAGGACGAGCGGGTCAAGGTCTATATCCGCTCCGCCAACGCCCAGACCGGCGCGATCGGATACACCGAGCACGGGGAGCGCCACGCGAACACCACCGCCGACGGCGCGCGATTCATCCTGAAGTCGCTCGGCCACGAGGCCCGCCGGACCGAGCTGGGCGCCGTCGCCGCGTATCTCCACGACATGGGGAACGTCATCACCCGCGAGAAGCACGGCCAGACCGGCGCGCTCCTGGCGAAGGACATCCTCATCGACCTGGGCTTCACCTTCGAGGAGGTGGCCGTGATCATGGGCGCGATCGCGAACCACGAGGAGGCCGAGGGTGGGCTCCCGGTGAGCGCGGTGTCCGCGGCCGTGATCATCGCCGACAAGAGCGACGTGCATCGCTCGCGCGTTCGCAATCCGAAGACGACGACGTTCGATATCCACGACCGGGTGAACTACGCCGCGACCAATGCCGAGGTCAAGGTCTCGCGCCGGGAAAAGCTCATCACGCTCGATCTCACCATCGACACCGAGGTCGCGCCGCTGATGGAGTACTTCGAGATCTTCCTGTCGCGCATGATGCTCTGCCGGCGCGCCGCCGAGTTCCTGCACTGCCAGTTCGCGCTGGTGATCAACAACACCCGACTCCTCTAGCCCGCCTAGGCTCAGCGCGTGCACGTCGCCTTCCTCACCGACGTCGCGCTCCCGTACGTCAGCGGCGTCACCGTCGCGGTCAAGCGGCAGCGCGACGCGCTGCGCGCGGCGGGGGACCAGGTCACGGTCATCGGTCCGCACGGCGACGTCGACGTGGCCGAGCCGGACATCCATATGCCCGGCGCCCCGCAGGGTCACCGGCTCGCGCTCTTCGGGCCGCGCCTCCCCCAGCGGCTCCGCGGCCTGCGCGTGGAGCTGCTGCACGCGCACTCGGTCTTCGGCGCCTCGTGGGCCGCGCTCGCGGCCGCGCGGTCGCTTCGCATCCCGTTCGTCGTGACGGTACACACCCGGTTCGACGAGTACGCCCACTACGCCGGCGTCGCGGCGCCGATCGCGCGCACGCTCGTCGGCCCGTACATCGGTGCCGTCGTCGCGGCCGCGGACCTCGCGATCGCGCCGAACGAGGAGCTCGCGACCGAGCTGCGGGCCGCGGGCGACGCGAAGCTCGTGCGGGTCGTGCCGGCGCCCTTCGATCCCGCGCTGCTCGCCGGCGACGCGGCGCGCGGCCGCGAGCGCCTGGGCGTCCCGGCCGGCGTGCCACTCCTGCTTTCGGCGTCGCGCCTTGCCGTCGAGAAGCGCGTCCTCGACCTGATCGCCGTACTGCGCGCATCCGCGCGGAGCGACAGCATCCTCGTGTTCGCGGGCGGCGGACCGCTCGACGCCGATCTGCGCGCCGTCGCGCGTGAGGCCGGCGTCGCCGACCGCGTTCGCTTCGCGGGCCAGCTCGGCGTGAGCGACCTCGCCGACGCGTTCGCCGCGGCCGACCTGGTCGTGAGCGCGTCGCGCAGCGAGACCCAGGGTCTGGCGCTGTGCGAGGCGGCGGCCGCGGGCCGCGTGGTCGTCGCGCCGGATCGCGGTGGCTACGCCGAGCTGCTCGGCCACGAGGCCGGCGGCGTCTTCCCGGCACCGGCACCGTCGCCGCGGGAGCTCGCCGGATCCATCGATGGGCTCCTCGGCGATCCGGCCCGGCTCGCCCGCCTCGCGGCGGAGGCCGCCCGCCGTGCCGAGGCCGCCTGGTCCGCGCGCGCGGTCGCGCGGGCCCTTCGCGAGGCCTACGCCGCCGCGGCGAGCGTGCCAGAATGAAGGCCTTACCTGACGCTCCGCCAGCGGGCGGAGGTGCGAATGCCGACCTACGGCACGCGCCATTCGGAGGCCGCCATGTCCGCCACCCGTGATCGCGCGCGCCCGCCGCTCCGGAAGCGGCGAGCGACGGCCGCGGGCGGCGTCGTCCTCCGTCACGGCGAGCACGGGAACGAGGTCGCGCTCCTCGGCCGGGTCAATGACGGGTCCTGGGTCTTTCCCAAGGGCACGCCGACGGCCGGTGAGTCGCTGGAGGAGACCGCGACCCGCGAGGTCCGGGAGGAGACCGGCCTCGACGTGCGGATCGTCCGCCCGCTCGGGGAGATGACCTACAGCTTCGCGGCCGGCGGCGAGCGGGTCCACAAGATCGTCCACTTCTTCCTCATGGAGGCGATCGGCGGCGACCCGTCGCTGCACGACGAGGAGTACGACGAGGTGCGCTGGGTGGCCGTCCCGGAGGCTCGGCGGATGTTGACCTTCGACACCTATCGCGACGTGCTCGATCGCGCGCTCGCGGAGCCGGCGTGACCGACCTCAAGCGCACGCCGCTGTTCGACGAGCACGTGCGGGCGGGCGGGAAGATGGTCGAGTTCGCGGGCTACGAGATGCCGATCCAGTACCCCACCGGCATCGTCGCGGAGCACCGCGCGGTCCGGACGAACGCCGGGCTCTTCGACCTCTCCCACATGGGCGAGTTCTTCTTCCTCGGGGACGGCGCCGGTGCGGCGATCGACGGAATGGTCTCCAGCGACATCGCCGGGCTCGCCGTCGGGCAGGCGCGCTACGGACTGCTGACGAACGAGCGCGGCACGATCGTCGACGACGTGATCGTGTATCGCCTGGCCGGCGACGAGTACCTCATGGTCGTGAACGCGGCGAACGTCGCCAAGGACCACGCCCACGTCCAGGCGCACCTGCCCGCGGGGGTCGGGCTCGACGACCGCTCCGCCGAGAGCGCCCTCATCGCGATCCAGGGCCCGCGCGCGTCCACGATCCTCTCGTCGGTCACCGATCTCGAGGTCCGCGAGCGGTCCATCGAGGGACTGCCGCCATTCGGGGTCACCCGGGCTCGCGTCGCCGGCTCGCGCGCGATCGTCGCGCGTACCGGCTACACCGGCGAGGACGGGTTCGAGGTGTTCGTCGACAACGACCGGGCCGCGCAGGTGTGGGCCCGGCTGCTGGCGGCCGGCGAATCGACGGGCATCATCCCGATCGGCCTCGGCGCGCGCGACACGCTGCGCCTCGAGGCGCGCTTCTCGCTGTACGGGAACGACATCGACGAGACGACCGATCCGATCGAGGCCGGCCTCGGCTGGACCACCAAGCTCGACAAGCCGTTCGTGGGCCGGGACGCGATCGTGGCGGCGAAGGAGCGCGGGCCGAAGCGGCGGATCGCCGGGCTCGAGGTCGCCGGCGGCGTCGCGCGGCACGGTCACGAGGTGATCAAGGACGGTGCCGCGGTGGGTGTGGTGACGAGCGGGACGTTCGGCCCGACGGTGCAGAAGAACATCGCGCTCGCGTACGTGCCCGTCGAGCTCGCGAAGGTGGGGACCGATCTCGGCGTGCGCATCCGCGGTCGCGACATCCCGGCTAAGGTTGTGAAGACGCCGTTCTATCGAAGGAGTGGGTAGGTGAGCAGCGTTCCCGACGATCTGCGCTATTCGAAGGAGCACGAGTGGGTCCGGGTCGACGGCGACACCGCGACCGTGGGCATATCCGCCTTCGCGCAGGAGCAGCTCGGTGACGTCGTGTTCGTGGAGCTCCCGGAGAAGGGGGCCCGCGTGCGCCAGCACTCCTCGCTCGGCGTGGTCGAGTCGGTCAAGGCGGCGAGCGACGTCTACGCGCCCGTCTCCGGCGAGGTCCTCGAGCGCAACGTGAAGGTCATCGAGAGCCCCGAGCTGGTCAACACGCAGCCCTACGGAGACGGCTGGATGATCAAGGTGCGCCTCGCCGACAAGGGCGAGCTCGGCGCGCTCCTCTCGGCCGAGGAGTACCGGTCGCACATCGGCGAGGGCTCCGCCGCAGCCGGCGACTGACCGCGTGGGAAACAACCCCTACTCGCCCCACACCGATGCCGATCGCGCCGCGATGCTGGCGCGCATCGGGATCGAGAGCGTCGACGACCTCCTGACCGCCGTGCCGGTGGATGCCCGCGGTCCGGCGATGGGCGTCCCCCCGGGCCTGTCGGAGCTCGAGGTCCAGGCGCATCTCGAGCGGATCGCGGCGCTCGATCGGACGGCCGGGGCCGGGCCGTTCTTCATCGGTGGGCCGGTCCAGCGGCGCTACATCCCGGCGGCCGTCCCGGTGCTCGCGCTGCGCGGCGAGTTCCTCACCGCGTACACCCCGTACCAGCCCGAGGTGAGCCAGGGGACGCTGCAGGGGATCTGGGAGTACCAGTCGCTCATGGCCGAGCTCCTCGCGATGGATGTCGTGAACTCGTCGATGTATGACGGCTCGACCGCCGTCGCCGAAGCGGCGCTCATGGCGGTGC
>JAXDLF010000093.1:0-3363 GCA_034666765.1 Chloroflexota bacterium | reverse complement strand
GGATCGCGTCCAGGAGCTCATCGGCCGGCTGTTCGGGAAGCATCTGAAAGCTCGCCAGCACGACCGAGCGTCCTCGCCGCTTACCCGGCTCCGGCCGCGACGATCTCGCCGGCCTCCATCTGAGGGGCGGCATTCGCAGCCAGCATGCGGAGGCGGTTGAACAAGACGGGCCTGGGCCCACCCTAACCGCTGGGAGCTCTTACTTGATGACGGCGATCGTGTCGCCGGAGTTGACCGCGCCGCCTTCGGTCACGTTCAGCTCCTCGATCTTGCCGGCGGCCGTGGCGGTGATCTCGTTCTCCATCTTCATCGCCTCGATCACGCAGATGAGTGCGCCTTCCTCGACCTCGGCACCCTTCTCGACGGCCACCTTCAGCACCGTGCCCTGAAGCGGGGAGACCAGCTCGCCGGGGGCGCCGGCGCTCTTGCTGCGCTCGCGCCGCTTCGGCTTCGCTGCCGCCGGGCCGGCGCCGTTGCCACCCGCGCCGCCGGCGGCGAGCGCGGCACCGATCACCTTCACGTCGAAGCGGCGGCCCGACACCTCCACCGCGTACGAGCGCTCCTCCTGCGGGGCCTCGTCCTCGTCATCGGCCGGCTTGTCGGG
Organism: Chloroflexota bacterium; assembly: GCA_034666765.1. Lineage (GTDB taxonomy): Bacteria > Chloroflexota > Limnocylindria > P2-11E > P2-11E > UBA4735. The sequence continues at coordinate 2,759 of JAXDLF010000093.1, read as the reverse complement.
CTTCGGCACCGCGAACTGCTTGAGCCACTGCTTGTCCTCGATCAGGTCGCGGCAGGTCTCGCCGTTCTGCCACTGCTCGGTCCCGAGCAGCCCGATGTGGAATGGGATCAGCGACTTGACGGTGCCCTCGAGCTTGAACTCGCGAAGGGCGCGCACCATCCGCCGGGTCGCCTTGTCGCGGTCGACGTCCCAGACGATCAGCTTGGCGATCATCGGGTCGTAGATCGGCGTGATCTCGCTGCCGGCCTCAACGCCGGAGTCGACGCGCACGCCCGGACCGCTCGGCTCGAAGTACGCGCTGATCGCACCCGGGGCGGGAGCGAAGTTCTTGGCGGCGTCCTCGGCGTTCACGCGGCACTCGATGGCATGACCGGAGAGGCGCACGTCGTCCTGGCTCAGCGAGAGCTCCTCGCCCGCGGCGATCCTGATCTGCTCGCGCACGATGTCGACGCCGCTGACCATCTCGGTCACGCAGTGCTCCACCTGCACGCGCGTGTTCATCTCGAGGAAGAAGTACTCGCCGTCCTCCGACAGCAGGCCCTCGATCGTGCCGGCCGACCGGTAGCCGACGGCCTTCGCCGCCTCGGTGCCGATCTTGCCGATCCGCTCGCGCAGCTCGTCGTCCACCGCGGGCGCGGGGCTCTCCTCGATCAGCTTCTGGTGGCGGCGCTGAACCGAGCAGTCGCGCTCGCCGAGGTGGATCACGTTGCCGTGCTCGTCCGCCAGCACCTGCACCTCGACGTGGCGCGGGTCGGGCAGGTAGCGCTCGATGTAGACGGTGGCGTCGTTGAAGAACTTCTCGCCCTCGCGCGCGGCGCCCTCGAACGCCTTCTCGAGCTCGGACTCCTCGAGCGCGACGCGGAAGCCCTTGCCGCCACCGCCGCCCGCGGCCTTGATGGCGACCGGGTAGCCGACCGACTCGTCGATGATCGTGCGGGCGTCCTCGACGGTGTCGACGGGGTCGGTGGTGCCCGGCACGATCGGCACACCGGCGTCCTTCATGATCTCGCGAGCGCGGGTCTTGGACCCCATGGCATCGATGGCATCTGCAGGTGGGCCGATGAACTTGATGCCGGCCTCATCGCATGCGCGCGCGAAGGCGGAGTTCTCCGCGAGGAAGCCGTACCCGGGGTGGACGGCCTCGGCGCCCGACTTCTTCGCCACCTCGATCAGCTTGTCGACGACCAGGTAGCTCTCGTTCGGCGGGCCGGGGCCGATCAGGTAGGACTCGTCGGCGCGGCGTGCGTGGGGGGCGTCGCGGTCGGCCTCCGAGTACACGGCGACCGTCTGGATGCCCATCTCCTCGAGCGCGCGCATGACGCGGATGGCGATCTCGCCTCGGTTTGCGACCAGTACCTTGGTGAACACGGGGCGCAAGGGTATCGCTGGCGATGCCCGCGCCACGACGGGTAGCTGCGGAACGACGTGCTGGCGGCGTTCACGCGGAACTTCCCGTAGGCGCGAGCCTGCACAGCGACTGGTAGACCGAGGTGAAGCCGACGTCGAAGCCGTTGCGGGCCGCGCGCAGGTAGAGGCGCCAGACCCGAAGGCGCTCCTCCCCGGCGAGGCGGCGCGCGGTGTCGAGGTTGTTGTCCAGACGCTCGATCCAGTGGCTGAGGGTCTGGGAGTAGTCCGCCGCGAAGCCCTCGACGTGCTCGACCGTGAAGCCCGCCCGTTCGAGCGCCAGGGTGGAGCGCGACAGGTGCAGCGGCTCCGCGTCCGGAAAGACGTAGCGTTCCGAGAACGGGCCGGCGTCCGGGTCCGAGTGACGGAGGCGCGCGATGCCGTGGTTGAGCAGCCGGCCGCCGGGCAGCAGGCAACGCGCGAGGTCGCGCGCGTATACGTCGATCTGCTCCTCGCCGACGTGCTCGACCATGCCGATGCTGGCGATCGCGTCGAACCGCTCTCCCTCTGGGATGTCGCGATAGTCCATCACGCGGATATCGACGCGGTCGCCCACACCCGCGGCCCTGGCACGTTCACGGGCGAAGCGGGCCTGTGGCTCCGAGAGCGTGATGCCAGTGACCTTCGCGCCGTGTTCGGTGGCAGCGTGGATCGCAAACGAGCCCCAGCCGCAGCCGACGTCGAGCACGCGCTCACCTGGCCGCAAACCCAGCTTGGTGCAGACCAGCTCGAGCTTCGCCGCCTGCGCGTCCTCGAGAGTGGTGGCCCCGCGCGAGAAGATCGCGCACGAGTAGGTCATCGAGCGATCGAGGAAGAGCGCGAAGAACTCGTTCGACACGTCGTAGTGATGGCGGACGGCGCGGGCGTCGCGGGCCTTCGAGTGGCGCCTTCCGCGTGGAACGAGCTCCGCCTGCGGACGGCGCGGAGGCGCGCTCAGGCCGACCGCCTTCAACGCCGCCAACGCGAGGCGGGCGCGCGTCCCGGAGCTCACGGCCGGCGGCGACCAGGTTTCGAGAAGCCGCATGACCGCATCGAGATCGTCGATCCCCAGCGCACCGGCCACGTACGCCCGGCCGACACCGAGTTGCCCCGGCGCCCTCAGCGCGTGCCCGACGGCGGCGGGGCCGCGGACGGTGAACACGGGGCCGCCGGCGGTGGTTGCCGGTAGCGAGCTGCCGTCCCAGAAGTCGATCCGGAAGGGCCGCTCGTGGAAGGCCTCCGCGAGTTCGCGGCAGAGCGAGTCTGGGCGCGCGAACGGCACCGCTTACCCGTCGCTCTGGGCCATGCGCCGCAGGATGTCGGTCGCGCGCGCGATCACGAACTGCTCCTCGGGGTCGAGCTCGTCGATCTCGCGC
>JAXDLF010000092.1:0-3564 GCA_034666765.1 Chloroflexota bacterium | reverse complement strand
CGCCGGGCCTGCGCCCGGCGCGGGGCCGGCCCGTGCGTGGGCATCGCGTCGACGTGGACGGAGGGGTGAAAGGGGGCGGCGCGATCGAGCGAACGCGCCGTAGCGCCACGTGTTTTGGATCCATTGTTTGTCGTGTTGGATCCATCATGGGAGACTGGTGCTGTGGCGCGGCCTCGCGATGAACCCACCCGCAGTCTGGCTCGACGCCGCGGCCCGCGGCGCGGAGGCCGCCGAGGGCCGACGAACGGGTCTCGTGCCTCCGTGGGGATCCGGGCCGTGGCGGAGGCCGCGGAGCGCCGGTGACCGGGTCGCCGACCTTCATGGGGATCCCCCCCGACGACGGCCGGTCGACGGGGGGCCTCGTGGTGCTCGGCATTCCGTTCGACAACGGGGGTCAGCCTGACGGCGCCGACCGAGGACCGGAGAGCATCAGGCGTCACTCACATCAGGTCCGCCGGCACTTCATCGACCGCTCGGGCGATCCGCTCGAGCGCCTGAGCGCGCGAGATGCGGGCGACGTCGCGGTCGAGGGAAGCCTCGTCGACGCCGAGGCCGCGATAGAGCTCACCGCCGAGCGGGTGCTCGCGCGCGGGGCCACGCCGCTGACCATGGGCGGCGACGGCTCCGTAACGCTTCCGCAGCTCAGAGCGGCGAGCGCCCGGTTCCCGGACATGTGCGTCTTGCATGTCGACGCGCACACCGATGCGTACCCGGAGACCGGCGAGCAGGCGCACGCGGCGAGCACAGCCTTCTCCCGGGCGCTGGAGGAGGGCGTGCTGCGGGCGGCGGACACGGTCCACATCGGGCTCCACGGGACGACGCGCCGGCCGGGACTGCTCGAGTACGCACGAGAGCTCGGGTTCGGCGCGCATACGATCGACGAGATGACGGGGGATGCCGGCCGGGAGATCGTCGCCTCGCTGCACAGGCGGTTCGCCGGGCGCCCGCTCTACCTGTGCTGGGACATGGATGTCATCGATCCGTCGGCCGCGCCGGGCGTCCTGGCCCCGGTGTGGGGCGGCTTCAGCGCACGGGAGGCGATCGGGCTCATCCGCGCGCTGACGGGCCTGGCGATCGTCTACTGCGATATCAACGGCACCTGCGCCAACCGGGATCCCCACGGCCTGACGGCGACCCTCGCCGCGCACCTGATGGTCGAATGCTGCTGTCTCGTCCTCCAGGGCGCCGCGGCCGAGATGCGCACGCCTGGATAGCGCGCCGCAGGAGGAGCGGTCGCCCTGTACGCCCGCGGGCCCGCCGCCCGTGCATTGCCGAACACGCGTCACGATCGAAGGAGCACATAAACGATGGAGGTCATCCACACCTGCTACCGCGTCATCGACCTCGAGCGCTCGCGGCGCTTCTACACCGCGCTCGGATTCGAGGCGCGCGGCACGCTCGGGATCGGCACGGAGGCGACGAACCTGTACCTCGGCCTCCCGGGCGACGGCGACCGCGTCGAGCTCACCTGCAACCACGGACGCGAAGAGCCGTACGAGCTCGGAACCGGATACGGGCACATCGCGATGACCGTCCGGGACCTCGATGCGACGCTCGGGGCACTCGCCGAGCAGGGCATCACGCCTGAGCGCGCCCCGTACCGGGTGAACGACAGCGGGTCGTCCATCTGTTTCGTGCGCGACCCGGACGGCTATCGCATCGAGCTGATCGAGGAGGGTGACGGCGACGCGGCGGGGCGTTGAGCGGGACGCATATCGGTAGCCTCTGCCCGGATGGCAGCCAGACCCGGCCGTGGTCGATCGAACGGCGAAGACGCACTCGTCGACGAGGTCGCGCGCGAGATCCAGAAGCGGATCCTGGACGGTTCGATCCAGGTGGGCGCCTGGATCCGCCAGGAGACCCTCGCTGCGGAGCTGGGCGTCAGCCGGACGCCGATCCGGGAGGCGCTGCGGCAGCTGCAGGCCGGAGGGCTCGTCGAGGTACTGCCCCGTCGCGGCACCTACGTTCGCGGGCCGAGCCCGCGCGACATCCGGGAAGGGTACGCCGTGCGTGCCGAGCTCGAAGGCCTGGCGGCCGAGCTGGCGGCCCAGCTCATCACCGACGCCGAACTCGAGCGGCTGCGCATCGCGGAAGCATTGCTGCCGCGCGAGGTGGACCCGGACGTCGAGCCGGTGGCCCGGTCGGGGCACGCCCTGCTGGCGGACAGCCCGTGGGTGCAGTGGATGGAGGCCAACGACCTGTTCCACGATCTGATCGTCGAGGCATCCGGCAATCGCCGGCTCCGGGATGCGATCCGGTACGTGTACCCCCGCTTTCCGCGTGAGCTCATCTGGACCGCGCTGTCCAGCAACTCGTGGCTGCTGGGGGCGAGTGCGGAGGAACACAGCCACATCGTCCAGCGCATCGAGGCGCACGACTCGGCAGGGGCTCGTGAGGCGATGGTCGATCACATTCGCCGCGCCGGCGACTTCATCGCTCACCGGGCCGAGATCCTTTCCGAGCCGCCCGCGCCGCCCCGCTGAGTGACGCGGCGCTGCGTCGCGCCGCTCCACCGACCGAACACCGATTCTGCGGCGTCGCCGCCTCTAGAGCGGCGCGCGCGGGCCCAACGGAGAGGCGCTCGCCGCTGGCGCCGGTGCCGACAGCCCGCACCGGGCCCAGCCCCTGGCTCACGAATTGGATCCAAGACTTGCATTCTTGGATCCGTGCATGAGAGACTCGGCTTGAGGCCGATCCGGCGGCGAGCTTGAGCTCACGGGCCGGGCGCGGGCCCGACGGCGATCGACGAGGGCGTACGCAAGACCGTCCTCAGCGCTGACGGGCTGGAGCAATGAGGGAGAAACGGAGGGCCCTGCAGATGACGATGGCGGGTGACGAACCGGGCGTCGCGGCCGAAGCGAAGTCGATCGGCGACTACCAGAAGGACACGGTGGAAGCGTGGGAGGAACAGCGCCGTAAGCCCTGGCAGGTCTACGTCGACGCGGAGCTCGGGCTGCGCAACCACTGGTATCCCGCCTTCTACAGCCACGAGCTGGCCGAGGCAGACGTGAGCCCGGCGACGGGCGAGGTGGTGACGCAGACCAAGGCGCTGAAGCTCCTCGGCGAGCCGATCCTGTTCCGTCGCGTCGATGGCCAGGTGTGCGCGGTCCAGGACTGGTGCCTGCACCGCGGCGTTCCATTCTCGGTACGGCCTGAGTGTTACACCAAGGAAACACTCACATGCTGGTATCACGGCTTTACCTATGACGTTCGTGACGGTGCGCTCACAAGTGTCATCACCGATCCCGGATGTCCGCTGATCGGAAAGCTGAAGCTCCGGACCTATCCGGTTCAGGAGCGCAAGGGCTTCGTGTGGGTGTTTGTCGGTGACATCGAGCCGCCGCCGCTCGAGACCGACGTGCCGCCCGGCTTCCTTGACGAGAGCCTCTGGGTCTATCCCGACGGGTGGACCAAAGAGGTCGCCTGCAACTGGCGGCCGGCGGCCGAGAACGGGTTCGATCCCGCGCACGCGTACCTGCATCGCAATTCCGAACTGACGAAGAACTTCAAGATCGCCTTTCCGTTCAGCGAGACGGGCATTTCGAAGTCGCGCGGGATGGAGGT
>JAXDLF010000091.1:0-7162 GCA_034666765.1 Chloroflexota bacterium | reverse complement strand
CGACCCGCAGGTGCGCACGGTCATTCACGCGTGAGCGACGTCATGCGGCGCGAGGCCGCGCACACGTCGGGCCTGTACCAGAAGCGCGACCTCGCGCTCGTGCGCGGGGACGGCGCGCTCGTCTGGGACGACACGGGCCGCGAGTACATCGACTGTGTCGGCGGGCAGGGCTCGGGCAGCCTCGGCCACGCGAACGCGGCCGTGGCGGACGCCCTCGCCCGTCAGGCCCGCACGCTGTCCTTCTGCACGGAGCTCTTCTACAACGACCGGCGCGCCGAGCTGTATGACCGGCTGGCCGGGATCCTCCCCGCGGCGCTCGAGCGGATCTTCCTCTGCAACAGCGGCACGGAGGCGGTCGAGGGCGCGCTGAAGTTCGCGCGGGTCGCGACCAAGCGCACGAAGGTCGTCGCGACGATGCGCGGGTTCCACGGCAAGACGATGGGTGCCCTCTCCGCCACGTGGGGTCCGGAGTACCGCGAGCTCTTCGGCCCGTTGCTCGAAGGGTTCAGCCACATCCCCTTCAACAAGACCGAGGCGCTGGATGAGGCGATCACGGCCGAGACGTCGGCGTTCATCGTCGAGCTGGTCCAGGGCGAGGGTGGGGTGCGCCCGGCCACGAAGGAGTTCATCGACGAGGCCGCGCGCCTCTGCCGCGAGCGCGGCGCCATCCTCATCGTCGACGAGGTGCAGACGGGCTTTGGGCGCACCGGCACGATGTTCGCGTTCGAGCAGTTCGGCATCGTGCCCGACATCCTCTGCCTCGCCAAGTCCATCGCCGGCGGCATGCCGATGGGCGCGATCGCGTTCGGCCGCCAGCTGGGTGAGCTGCCGAAGCGCTCGCATTCGACGACCTTCGGCGGGAACCCGCTCGCCTGCGCCGCGGCCGTCGCCGCGATCGACGAGCACCGTCGGCTGGGGCTCGCCGCCGCCGCGGCGGAACGCGGCCGCCAGCTGCGCGCCGGGCTGGACGCGATCGGGTCGCCGAAGGTCCGCGAGGTCCGCGGGCTCGGGCTGATCCAGGGGATCGAGCTCAAGGAGAACGCCGGGCCCACCCTGAAGGCGCTGCAGGATCACGGCGTGCTCGCTCTCGGTGCGGGCCCGACGGTCGTCCGCTATCTGCCGCCACTGGTCATCAGCGCGGCGCAGATCGACGCGGTCATCGGCGCGACCCGGCGCGCGCTCGCCTGACGCGCGTGGCGACACCGGAGGTCGAGCTGCTCGACCGAGACGTCGCACTCGTCGGCGGGCTCGTCGCGATCCCGTCGGTGTCCCGGCAGGAGCGTGACGCCGTCGAATGGCTCGTCGCGCGGATGGCCGAACGCGGGTTCCGCGCGTCGATCGACGATGCGGGGAACGCGGTCGGCGAGATCGGCCTGGGACCGACGCACGTCGTCCTGCTCGGACACATCGACACCGTGCCGGGTGAGATCCCCGTGCGGGTGGAGGACGGAGCGCTCGTGGGCCGCGGCGCCGTCGACGCGAAGGGTCCGCTCGCGGCCTTCGTGGCCGCGGCGACGCAGCCGGTGGACGGGCTCAGGGTCACCGTCGTCGGTGCGGTGGAGGAGGAGTCCCCGACGAGCAAGGGGGCGCGTTTTCGGGCGACGCTGCCCGCTCCGGATTGGTGCGTCATCGGCGAGCCGTCGGGCTGGGATGGCGTGACCGTCGCCTACAAGGGCCGGCTCGTCCTCGCCGTGACCCTCGTGCGTGAGGCGCGGCACGGCGCGTCGCCCGGGCCGACGGTCTCCGAGGAGGCGCTGGCGCTCTGGGCGCGGATCCAGGACGCCGCCGCCGCGCGGACGGCGGACCCACGGGGCTTCGCTCGGCTCGACTGCCGGCTCGAGGGGATGTACGCCGCCGCGGGCGACGGTCTGACCGAGCGCGCGGAGCTCCGGATCGGCTACCGCATCCCTCCGGGCATCGCGACGGACGAGGTCGAGTCGGCCGCCCGCGAGATCGCCGACGCGCATGACGGTGACGCGGACGCCACGGTCGCGCGCGTCGCGGCGGAAGAGCCGGCGCGCACGGCGAGGACGACCCCCGTCGCCACGGCATTCGCGCGCGCGATCGCGTCGGTCGGCGGCCGGGCCGCGTTCAAGGAGAAGAGCGGGACGAGCGACATGAACGTGCTGCTGCCGGCCTGGAGCTGTCCGATGGTCGCGTATGGCCCGGGCGATGCGCGCTTCGACCACACGCCCATCGAGCGGCTGTCGCTGGCCGACTACGGGCGTTCGATCGCCGTCCTCAAAGACGTACTCCGCAGGGGTGCCAGCCGCTAGCATGATCGCGTCCCGAGGGCTCCGATCGAGGCTTGGGGCCGAAGGGGAGGGGCCGCATGGTGATCGACGACAAGGTGGCCTTCGTGCTCATGAAGCTCAGCCACCTGGCGGTCCAGCGCGATCGTGAGGCCTACCTGCGCGGGCTCATCGACCTGTGCGCGCAGGCGACGGATGCCGAGCGGTGCACGGTGTACTTCGTCGATCAGGAGAAGAAGGAGCTCTGGTCCCGGGTCGCCGCCCGGACCGCCATCGAGATCCACCTGCCGCTCGGTACCGGCATCGCCGGCCAGGCGGCGGTCACCGGCGAGACGATCAACGTTCCCGACGCCTACGCCGACCCGCGGTTCGACCGGAACTTCGATCTGCGCAGCGGCTACCGCACCCTGAACATGCTCGTCGTGCCGGTCCCGGACTCGACCGGCCGGGTCGTCATCGGCGTGCTCCAGGTGCTGAACAAGCGAAGCGGCCCGTTCGAGCGGCGCGACCAGATGCTGCTGGAGCGCATCGCCGAGAGCGTGGGTCCGGTCCTCGCGCAGATCCCCCACGAAGCGGCGCGGTGAGCCCGAAGCCACTCGATCGCCGCGTCTCCGAACGGCGGAGTGCGGAGCGGATGAACGGCCGAGGGCCGGCGAGCAGCGACCGTCGCGCGGCCGAGCGCCGCCGCGGGGCGGGCCGCCGCGATCTCGACACCCTCCTCGACGTCACCCGCCAGCTCATGACCCTGACCAACCTGGACGCGCTCCTCCGGGTCATCGCCGATGCGACCGTCACGATGGTGGGTGCCGAGCGCGCGACGATCTACATGATCGACCGGGAGCGGCAGGAGTACTGGTCGCAGGTCGCCACCGGCGACGGCGTCGGTGAGATCCGCTTCCCGCTCGGCGTCGGCATCGCCGGGATCGTGGCGCAGACAGGCGACACGATCAGTCTCGCCGATGCGTACACCGACCCGCGGTTCAACGCGGAGAGCGACCGGCGCACCGGCTTCCGCACCCGCAGTCTCCTCACGCTCGCCATGACCGGCCACGATGGCGCCGTCCTCGGCGTGTTCCAGGCGATCAACAAGAAGGACGGCGAGTTCAGCATCGAGGACGAGCTGACCCTCGGCTCGCTCGCCTCATCGGCCGCGGTGGCCGTGGAGAACGCGCAGCTCGTCAACGCGCAGAAGCGGCTGTGGCTCTCGCTCATCGAGACGCTCGCGACCACCGTCGACGCGCGCGACCAGCAGACCGCCGGGCACAGCAAGCGCGTCACCCGGTACGCGGCCGTCATCGGCGCGGAGGTGGGCCTCTCCGTCGAGGAGCTCGAGCGCCTGCAGGCCGGCGCCCTGCTGCACGACTACGGCAAGATCGCCGTGCGCGACCGCTTCCTGCAGAAGCCGGACAAGCTCGACGACGCCGAGTTCGAGTACATGAAGGCCCACGCCGAGAAGACCGCCGAGTTCCTGAGTCACCTCGAATTCCCGCCCGACATGCGCGAGGTCCCCCAGATCGCCGCGCAGCACCACGAGCGCATGGACGGCACCGGATATCCGCGGGGCCTGCGCGGCGACGCGATCCTGCTCGGGGCGCGCATCGTCGCGGCCGCGGACGTGTTCGACGCGCTGACGGCGCCGCGCTACTACAAGCCGGCGTACGCGCTCGGGAAGACCATCGAGCTCATGGACGGCATGTCCGGGCCGCATCTCGACCCGGCGGTGATGGGCGCAGTGCACCGGGCGCTGCCGGAGCTGGAGCGGGCGATCGACGACCTCCGGTCCACCTGGCCGCAGGTCGGCGACGAAGGGATGGGCAGCCTCGCCGAGGCCGCGAGCGGCAGCTCGGCGCGGGACGTGGCGCCGGTGGCGAGCTCGTGAACATCCGCTTCTGGGGCACCCGCGGCTCCATCCCGACGCCGGGGCAGCGCACCGTGCGGTACGGGGGCAACACCGCCTGCGTCGAGGTGCGCGACGCGACGGGGCACCTGCTCATCCTCGACGCCGGCACCGGGCTGCGAGAGCTCGGACTCAAGCTCAACGGCACCTCGCCGTTGATCGTCGACCTCTTCCTCTCGCACCTCCACTGGGACCACATCCAGGGCATCCCGTTCTTCCGTCCGGCCTACGACCCGAAGAGCACGCTGCGCCTGTACGGGCCGACGCAGCAGCGCCCGCTGAAGGAGCTCCTTGGCCTGGGCATGGACGATCCGTTCTTTCCCGTCGATCTGGACGGACTTCCGGTGCACCTCGAGATCCATGAGTTCCCGAGCGGATCGACGCAGGCGATCGGTCCATATCAGGTCAGGGCGACGACGATCTTCCATCCGGCGCCCGCGCTCGCGTATCGCATCGAGGCCGACGGACGGTCGCTCGTGTACGCGACCGACACGGAGGATCCATTCAGCGGTCAGCCGAACCCGGTCGTCGATCTCGCCAAGGATGTCGACGTCCTGATTCACGACGGCCAGTACCTGGATGCCGACTTCAAGCCCGGCTGGGGCCACTCGACCGTGGCGACGGCACTGGACGTCGCCGCACGCGCCCACGCGAAGCGACTGGTGCTGTACCACCACGACCCCGATCGGAGCGACGACGCGCTCGACCGCGTGGGCGTGGACGCGCAGGCGGCTGCCGACGCGAACGGTGGCGGGCTCGAGGTCATCGTGGCGCGCGAGGGCATGGAGATCGCGATCTAGGCGGCGCTCGCCCCGCGGGTCGCCCGCATCGTCTCTTTCAGCCGCGCGATGAATTCGCTGATGTCCAAGGGCTTCGGCAGGACCGCGCGCGCCCCCAGATCCTTGCCGACCGCCTCGGCGTCGGGCCGCGCGCTCACGACCACGATCGGCGCGTCGGCGTTGGACTGCCGGCGATAGGCCCGAACGAACTCCTCCCCGTCGACGCCCGGCAGCATCAGATCGAGGACGATGGCACTTGGCTCGACGGCGAGCGCAGTGCGCAGCGCGTGCCGTCCATCGAGGGCCGGAATCGCCACGTACCCCTCGTCGGCGATCGCGGCCACGAGCATGCACCGGGTGTCGGCGTCGTCCTCGACGACCAGCACGCGCCCAGGCGGGTCCTGGTCCTCGCGAGTCGCGCTCTTCACGATTGGCTCCTCCGCCGCTACCGGATCGGGGAGCAGACCCCGTGCCGAGCGCGCCGGCCTGACGCGGGGTCGTTTCGTTCATGGCCGGTCTGTTACCCGACCGACAAGCCGAACGGTCAGCGCGTCCGGGTTTTGCCCTTCGATGCGGTGGGCGTCGCCGCCTTCGCCGCGCCGGGCCCGTCCGGCGGCCCGGCGGGAGCTGCCTGGTGGCTCGGCGTGAATCGCATCGCCTCGGCGAGCGGAAGGCCATCGCTCGGGCGCCACTCGTGTCCGGTGCCGTCGCCGCCGCTCGCGCAGAACGCCCACGCACCCTGGTGGATGGTGAGGGCCGACTCGCTCCGGCCAGCGGCGTGCGCCGTGGATACGCAGACGAACTTGACGAGCTTCATCGGATCTCCGCTCATGCCGCCACCAGCCGGTACCCGGCCTGGCGCACGGTCGCGATGTAGCGAGGCGCGCGCCACGAGTCGCCGAGCTTCGAACGCAGCGACCGGACGTGGCGGTCGACGATGTTGCTGGGTGGGGCGTCGGCCAGACCCCAGACGCTACGGCGGATCGCGTCGCGGCTCACGGTGTGCCCCGCGTTCGTCGCGAGGACGAACAGGATGGCCTGCTCGGTGCTCGTGAGCTCCGGCACGGTCGTGCCGCACCGCACGCGGTTTTCCATGACGTCGATCTCGAGGTCGCCGACCCGCACCGCGGGCACGAACGCGAGGCGCTCGCCGTAGCAGCGGCGCAGCAGCGCGCGCACGCGGAACGCGATCTCGGCCGGCGCCACGGGCAGCACGATGACGTCGTCGGCCCCGTTGGCGTACGCGGCCAGGCGTGGCTGCAGGTCGGCGGAGCGGCTGACGGCCACCGTCGGGATCGCGGCGGCGCCCTGGGTGTACGAGCGGAGGGTCTCGATCGAGTGCTGGCCGTCGAGGTCGACGAAGACCAGGTGCGGCTGAAGTCCCTCCCGACGACGGGTGCCCCGCTCCGCCGAGCACTCGACCTGGCCCTGGAGCGCATCGCCGACGGTCTTCGCGACGCTCTCGTCGTGGCTGTGGTTCGTGACCCGCGGTGACCCCAACAGCCGGGTCCAGCTGATGACCATTCGCCCCCCTTCGTCATGACGACGTCTCATGACGGTCGTGCCGGTAGAGGCTGCTACGGACCGGGCGGCTCGTCTGTTCGCGACCTGACGCAACGGTCCGGCAGGGCGCTAGCGGGGGTGGCCGTTCCCGCTCATCAGCCGCGTCGCCTCCCGCCGCACGATCTCGTAGCACTCGCACGCCGACCGCTCGAGCAGGGGGCGGTCCTTGATCCGCACCGAGCCCCGGCGGTAGGTGATGGCCCCGCGCTTCTGCAGCGTGCCGGCGGCAAGGGTCACGCTCGGGCGCTCGGCGCCGAGCATGTGGGACAGGAACTCGTGCGTCAGGACGAAGGTGTCGCCCTCGACCGAATCGTGGCTGATGAGCAGCCAGCGGGCGAGTCGGGCGCCGATGCGGTGCGCGGCGTTGCACGCCGCGGTCTGTCCGAGCATCGCCATGCGCAGCTCCGAGTACCGCAGCAGCCGCGTCCGGAACGCCGGGTTGCGCGCGACCTCGTCGACCAGGGCGGCCGCGGCCATGCGCAGCCCGCTGCCCGAGACCTGGGACACGATCTCGTAGAGGCTCGTGCGGGAGCCGAGGAACAGTGGCAGTCCGGCCATGCCCTCGCGGCCGACCGTCGCGACCTCCGCGCGCCGCCCGTTCTTGAGGGCGGCCACGACGGAGATGAGCCCCTCCGAGGGGAAGTACGCGTGGGTGATCGGGCCGCCGGCGT
>JAXDLF010000090.1:0-15331 GCA_034666765.1 Chloroflexota bacterium | reverse complement strand
CCCTCGCGGTGTCGGGGCCCTCGTTCCGCCTATCGCGCCCGACGCTCGTCGGCCTGGTCCCGCGCCTTCGCGCCACGGCGGCGTCGATCACCGAGCTCCTCGGCGCCCAGCCGGCGAAGGCCCGCCGCTCCGCCGCGTCCTGACCGGGCCCGGCGGGAGCCCACCGCGCCTCACGGTGGCGCCGGCCGCCGTGACCCGGGACACGCCCGGCCGCTGGAGGGTCCGCTGGCGGATCACCAACGAGGGCGACGCGCTGCACCTGGTCCGGATCGCCGCACCGCACGGCAGGTTCCGCTCGGCGGATCACGCGATCGACGTCGCGCTATCCGCCGGCGGCTCGTTCGAGCCACAGCTCGTGATCGCGTGCGCGGAGCCGGCGGGTGAGGAGATCGAGAACACCTTCCTCATCCTGACCGCGGAGGCCGGGGACCGGACGTGGCGGATACTGACTCGGATGCGGGTCCGCGTCGACGGGGACGGCGTGCCGCACCCCGTGACGGAACGCATCGACGTGCAGGAGGTCGGATTCGGTGGACCGGGATGATCGGTACATCCTCGAACGGCTGAACGGCTGACGCCGTAACTGAAGCCGAGGCTTCGAGGAGACCATGGGCATGGTCTCGAGCGCGTTGGACATCGAGCTGGCCGACCTGAGAACGCGGCTCGAGCGGATCCGCGCGCGCTGGGCGGACGATCCCGAGTACAAGGCCCTCCGCGCGACCCTCCCGACGCGGTGGCCGATGTGAGCGGGTCGACCTTCGACCTCGTGCCGTCCTGCGGTCTGTGCGCCGGCACCGGACTGCCGGCCGATGCCGGGCGCTACGTGTGGGACGACGGGGTCTGGACGCTGTGGACCTCGACGCGCGGATCCGTCCCCGGGTTTTCGATCCTCATGCCGAAACGGCACGTCCCACACATCACCGACCTTGCCGGAATGGAAGCGGCCACCTTCGGCGACGTGCTCGGCCGGTCGACCCGGGCGCTCCGTGAGGCCACCGGCAGCGCGGTCGTGTACGTGTACGTGTTCGGCGAGGGCATCGCCCACCTGCACGTTCACCTCGCGCCGCATCGTCCCGGCGACGCGTTGAACAGCGCCATGCTGCGCGGTCGGGTCACCGAAGAGCCGCTGCCCAGCGGCGCGACCGTCATCAGGAGCCTGGACTTCCCGGAGCGCCCCGCCTCCGAGCTCAGCGGGACCGCCGACGCGATCGGGAAGCTGCTCGCGGGGGCGTCGCCCTAGGGCAGCCTGAACGGCGGGGCGTCGAGCGTGAGCGGCGCCAGCCCGCTCCAGTACTCGCGCTTCCCGGTCATCGCCTGGACGTGGCCGTCCCATTCGAAGTTGAACGCGTTCAGCCCCAGCTTCACCGCCGCGCGCACCTTGCGCTGGGTGGCCTCGTCGCGCGCGAATCGCCGGATCGCGTCGATCTGCCGGTCGCCGTGGCCGGTGTCCTGCTCCGCGTGCAGCTCGTAGGTCGCCGCGGCGCGCTTCGAGAAGCCGTAGTGCGTCGTGAGCGCCTCGAACATGCCGGCCGCGGCGCCGTTGGGGCCGCCGTGCATCGCCTCGACGAAGCTCAGGAGCGCGATGCCCTCGAGCGCCGACCGCCGCTGGCAGCCGCCGACGATCATCTCGATCGCGGCGATCGTGCCGGGGGCGGGCTCCGCGCGATCGGCGGCGGCCTTGTCGATCCCGGCCTCCTCGAGCATCTGCAGCATCACGTCCACGTGCGTGCGCTCGCCGCCGAGCTCCTCCATGAAGTTCTCCATGACGATCGGCATGAGGTCGTAGTTCTTCTCGGCCGCGACATTCGTGACGATGTACCCGAAGAAGACCGGGTTCTGGCTGACCCGGAGGTAGTGCTGCATCTCGCCGAGGACGATCTGCTCGCGGGTCCAGTGATGCTCGACGACACCCTTGAACCAGGGGTGCTGCTTCATCTCGAGCTCGCGGGCGTAGCCCCAGAGCTCCTCGACGAACGAGTCCGGCTCCATCCCCGACACGCTAGTCCGCCTCGGCCGTGGCGGCGCGGGGCATGGCGGTGTCGCGCGCGGCCCGCTGGCGCGCCCCTTCGCGGCTCACGATGAAGGCGACCGCGGCGACGATGATCGCCGCCCCGATGATCGTGGGCGGCGTGATCGGCTCGGCCAGCACCACGGCCCCGAGGACGACCGCGATGACCGGGTTCACGTACGCGTACGTCGCCACGAGGGTGACCGGCGCGTGCTGGAGGAGCCAGCTGTAGGTCGTGAAGCCGACGAGTGAGCCGAAGACCACGAGGTAGGCCAGCGCGAGGAGCGACTCCGTCGACCAGGCCGCGGGCTCGAGGTGGGCGGCCTCCCCGAGCGCCGCCCCCGCCACGGCCAGGACGATGCCGCCGGCGAGCTGCTGGATGCCGGTCGTGAGCAGCGCGTCGTCGGGCAGCCGCAGCCGAGGCGCGAGGAACGTCCCGAGGGCCCAGGAGATCGTCGCGACGAGCAGGAGGAGCACGCCGCCGATGTCGACCTCGCCGCTCGAGCCGCCCGGCACGACCAGGAACGCCACGCCGGCGAAGCCGACGGCCACCCCGACGAAGGTCGAGGGATGGATGCGATCGCGGGCGATCCACCGCAGGACGACGATCCAGAACGGCACCGAGCCGATGATCAGCGCGGTCAGCCCGGAGGGGACGGTCCGCTCGGCGACCACGATGAACCCGTTGCCGCCGACCAGGAGCAGCAGCCCGACGATCGACGCGCCGATCAGTCCCTCGCGATCGAGGCGCGGGCCGCGGCGGATCGCGACGATGCCGAGCAGCACGAGGCCCGCCACGCAGAACCGCAGGCTCGCGGAGAGGAGCGGAGGAAGCGTGTGGACCGCGATCGCGATCGCGAGGTACGTGGACCCCCAGATGACGTACAGGGCGCCGAGCGCGGTCCAGATCGCGAGCGGCGATGCGCCGCGGGGCGGGGACATCACGACGATGCTATCGGCCGCGGCGGCGACGCGACCGTAAACTCCGGCGCATGTGGCGGCGCGGCGAGTTCACCATCTCGACCGATCGCGCGCACCTCGACCGCGACGTCGTCTGGCGCTATCTCCACGAGGATTCGTACTGGGCCAACGGCATCCCCCGTGACATCTTCGAGCGGTCCCTCGATCACTCGCTCGGCTTCGGGCTCTTCGACGGCGAAGCGCGTCCCGGCGCGACGCAGGCGGGCTTCGCCCGGGTCGTGACCGACGGCGCGACCTTCGCGTGGCTCTGCGACGTCTTCGTGCTCCCGGAGTACCGCGGGCGCGGGCTCGCGACGTGGCTCATCGAGACCGTCGTGGGACATCCGGACCTCCAGATCCAGCGCGGTTTCGTCCTCGCGACCCGCGATGCCCAGGGGCTCTACGCGAAGTTCGGCTGGAAGGAAGCCGAGGCCGGCCGCTACATGCGCATCAACCGCCCATACGTGCCGCTCAAAACCTAAACTCGGTCCATGGATTACGACCTCACCCCCGAACAGCAGGAGATCCGCACGCTCGCGCGCGACTTCGCCGACCGCGAGATCGCGCCGGGCGCGCGCGAGCGTGATCGCACGGAGACGTTCCCCGCCGACATCCTGAAGAAGATGGCGCCGCTCGGCCTCCTGGGCGGCCCGGTCCCCGAGGAGTACGGCGGGCACGGCCTCGACTACATCTCGCACGCGTTGGTCACCGAGGAGATCGGCCGCGCGGACTCGAGCGTGCGGACCACGCTGTCGGTGCAGATCTCGCTCGTCGAGCTCACGATCCTGAAGTGGGGCACCGAGGCCCAGAAGAAGGAGTACCTCCCGGCACTGTGCGGCGGCACGCTCATCGGGTGCTTCGGCCTCACCGAGCCGGAGGTCGGCAGCGACGCGACGAAGCTCCGGACGAGCGCCAAGCGGGATGGCGGCGACTGGATCCTCCGCGGACGGAAGATGTGGATCAGCAACGGCAGCGTGAGCGGGCTGGCGCTCGTGTTCGCGCAGACCGATCCCGACAAGGGCCACAAGGGCATCGCGGCGTTCCTGCTCGATCGCAGCAAGCAGACGTACGGAAGCCAGGGCCTCCACGGGAAGCTCGGGCTGCGGTCGAGCGATTCGTCGGAGCTCATCCTCGACGACGTCCGGGTGCCCGACACGAACCGCCTCGGCGAGGTCGGCGAGGGCTTCAAGATCGCGATGAGCGCGCTCGATTCGGGACGCTATTCCGTGGCCGCGGGTGCCGTGGGCGTGGCGCAGGCGTGCATCGACGCGTCGGTGGCCTACGCGACGCAGCGCAAGACCTTCGGCAGGCCGATCGCCGGGCACCAGCTCGTCGCCGAGATGATCGCGGACATGGTCGTCGAGACCGAGGCCGCGAGGCTGCTCGTGTGGCGCGCGGGCGACCTCAAGAACAAGGGCCGCGCGAATACCCGTGAGACCAGCATCGCGAAGCTGTACGCGACCGAGGCTGCGCAGCGCGCGGCGGACGACGCGATCCAGATCCATGGCGGCTACGGCTTCTCGGACGAGTTCCCCGTCGAGCGCTACTGGCGCGACGCGCGGGTGAACCGCCTGTACGAAGGCACCACCCAGATCCAGAAGCTCATCATCAGCCGCTTCGCGACGGGCATCGACGCGATCTCGTGACGATGCGCTGGGATGCCCACGCCGAGCGGACGCTGCGCTCGCTGTCCGACATGGTCCCGGCCACGGTGCGCGAGCTCGCGGCGGCGGCGGCTCGCGACGAGAGTGAGCTCGTCGCCTCCGATCGCGCGGCGGATGAGGTCGCCGTCGAGGACGTCGTCCGTGGCTGGATCCGCACGACGCCTCCGGAGCAGCGGAACGGCCTGGTCGCGGTGATCGACGAGCTCGGCTTCGACGTCGAGCTGTTCGCCGACGACCTTCAGTCGGACGAGGGCTGGGCCGACGCGGACGGCGACGCCGACGGGGACGGCGACGGGAGGTGAGTCCGCTCGCGTCGCGCGAGGGCCTCGCCGATCGAGTCGGGCGCCGTGGCCATCGCGAGCGTGAACGTCGCGCGCGCGTCGTCGATCGCGCCAAGCTCGCGTAGCGCGACGCCGCCGAGGTAGCCGAGGAAGGCACGCTCGTCGTCGGCGAGGAGCGCAGAGCGATCCTCCGCGTCCCGTAGCCGCGATCGCGCCGCCGCGGCATCGTGCGCGACCGCGGCGGCGATCGCCTGGAGCGTCGCGGCCATCGCGGCGCGCGCCGGCGAGTCGGCCGGCAGCGATGCCGCGAGCTCGCTCCCGCGCCCGCGATCTCCGCCGAGGGCGACCAGCTCGGCCCAGGCCAGGGCGAGACGCACGTCCGGATCCGCGGGACGCATCGCCGCCGCGCGCCGCGCGTCGCCGGCCTTGTTCAGCGCCGCGTACGCGGCCACGAGCGTCACGACGAGGTCGCGGTCGCGCGTCGAGCGCGCGGCGACCTCGAGCATCGTCGCGGCGGACAGCGGGTCGCCACTCGGGTAGAGGATCAGTCCGGCCAGCCGCTGCACCGGCGGGAACGCCGGATAGCGGTCGACGAGGGGCGAGACGATCGCGCGCGCCGCCGCCAGGTCACCCGCCCGCAGGGCCCGCTCGCCGCGCGCGAGCGTGCCGAGGAAGCGCGCATGCCGGACGAGGTACGCGACGAGTCCGGCACAGAAGCAGCCGGCGGCGGCGAGCGCGGCCGCCGAGGACCAGGCCGGCCCCACCGCGATGAGCGCGACGGCGGTGAGCAGGAGGGCGAAGGCGGCCAGCCAGACGCCCCGGATGACGGAATGGCTACCCGGCGTGGACGCTTTCAGCACGGCGGGCTTTTCCACAGGAAACGGCTCATTTGGCATCCCAGAGGGGCTTTATCCACCGGAATCGGCCGGTTATCCACAGACCAGGACCCGGGCCACGCGCCGCCGGAGGGGTTTAGTTGTCCGCGATACGTCCAGCACTCACCCATCCGCGAGCAGCCCAGCAGCGATCACGACCCGCTGGATCTCGCTGGTGCCCTCGTAGATGCGATAGATGCGCGCATCGCGATAGGCCCGTTCGATCCAGAGCTCCCGCATGTAGCCCATCCCCCCGTGGATCTGCACGGCGGCGTCGGCCACCCGGCCGAGGAGCTCGGTGGCGAACAGCTTGGTCATGGCCGCGCGATCGGTGACCCGCTCGCCGCGATCGGCCCGGGACGCGGTGTCGTGGACCATCAGCCGCGCGGCGTGGATCCCGGTCGCGGCGTCGGCCAGCATCCACTGGATCGCCTGGTGGACGCCGATCGGCTTCCCGAACTGCACGCGCGTCTTCGCGTAGTCCACGGAAGCCTCGAGCAGCCGCTGGGCCGCGCCCACGGCGTGCGCCGCGAGCCCGAGCCGGCCGAGGTCGAGGGTGCGAAGCGCGATCTTGAAGCCCTCGCCGTCCGCACCGATCCGCTGCGCCGCCGGCACGCGCATCTCGTGGAAGTAGAGCTGCGCCGTGGTCGAGCCGTGCAGCCCCATCTTCTCGTCATTCGGTCCGACCTCGAGACCGGGAGTATCGCGCTCCACGACGAAGGCCGAGATGGCCTTCGATCCGGCCGCGCGGTCGCCGGTCGCGAAGACCGCGAACACGTCGGCGATCGGCGCGTTCGTGATGAACGTCTTGGCGCCGTCGATCACGTAGTCGTCGCCGTCGCGCCGCGCGGTCGTCCGCAGCCCCCCGGCATCGCTGCCGGCCCCGGGCTCGGAGAGGCCGTAGGCCCCGATCCGCTTCGCGGTCAGCAGGTCCGGGAGGTACCGGGCACGCAGCTCGTCGGGACCGCCGATGTCGATGGCCGTCCCACACAGACCGGCCGACCCGCCGATGACGTTCCAGAGCGAGGCGTTCGCGCGCGCGAGCTCCTCGACGGCCACGCAGTAGCCGAGCTTGCCGAAGCCCTGGCCGCCGACCGCCTCGCGGAACCCGATCCCGAAGAGGCCCATGCCGGCCATCGCCTCGATGACGTCGCGCGGGATGCGATCGCTCGTCTCGATCTCGTCGGCCCGTGGCACGAGCTGCTCCTCGACGAACGAACGGACGCTGCGCCGCAACAGCCGCAGCTCCTCCGGAAGGGTCGGGTCCATCAGGACGCCGCGGCGCGCTCGAGCACGTCACGCAGGTGCGTCGGGATGCGCGCCGCCTTTCCCGTCCCGTGGTCGAGGATGACCTGCACGGTCGAGCCGACGGCGCAGCGCTGCCCGTCGGCCCGGTCGAACGCGTACTCGAAGACCCACGACGAGTTGCGGATCTCACCGACCCGGACGCGGATGTCGTACTCGTCGTCGAACCGAAGCGGGGCCTGATAGCGCACGCTCGCCTCGCCGATCGTGAAGTCGACCCCCCTGCCGAGGAGATCGCGGGTGTAGTCGATGCCGAGCTCGCGCAGGTACGCGACCCGTCCGACCTCGGCGAACAGCAGGTAGTTCGCGTAGTACACGACCCCCTGCAGATCGGTCTCGCCGAACCGCACGCGCTGGCGGTGCGCGAATGGGTATTCGCCCGCGGTCGTGGCCATGCGGCGAGGCTAACAACTCCCACCGGTAGGCTCTGCCGCGATGACCGGCCGCGATCCGCGCCTCCTCGTGGTCCAGCGGATCGCCGGAGTGCTCTGCCTCGGCCTCGTGGCGCTCGTCGTCACCGCGAATCTGGGCTGCGCGCCGAAGTACTTCGGTCGCGGCGACGTCATCGCCCTCCTCGTCATCGGGATCATCGACGCGGTGCTGCTGCTCGGTGCGTCGTCGGGCGACAGCGACGTGCATCGCGCCGTCGGCGTCGGTTCGTCGGCCAGCGCGGCGGCGCTCTTCCTCTCGACGGCGTCGATCCCGATCCTCTTCGCGCCGATCGTGATCGCCGGCGCGTTCCGCCTCCCCCGCTCCACCAGGCTGCGGGTGGCCGTGTTGCTCGTCATCCCGATCGCCGTCGTGGCGACCGCCGGTCTGCTGATCCTTGGTCAGTCCCTCGTCTCCGCGGACCAATTCCGGTGCCCGTAACGGTCCAGGGACCTCCTGGCACGGGGCCTGCTCGTTCGTCCGCGATGAGTACACGACACGAACCCGACGTCAACGAGACCGAAGTCATCGACCGGCCGGTGATCGAGCAGCGGGTCGAGCGCGTGGAGCGCGTGCGCGAGCCGGGGGCCGCGCCCGCCGGACAGGTCAACGTGAACGCGAACCCGTACGCCCCGGTGTGGACCGTGACGCGGGTCATCACGCTCCTGTTCACGGTCCTCGAGATCCTGCTGCTCATCCGCTTCGCGATGAAGCTCTTGGGCGCGAACGCGGGCCAGGCCCTCGTCGCGGCGCTGTACGGCATCACCGAGCCGCTCACCCGGCCGTTCCAGGGGATCTGGCCACAGACCGACGGGCCGGTGGTGATCGACCTGCCGGCCCTCCTCGCGATCGTCTTCCTGTTCCTCATCGCGGCGCTCGTCGTCGCGCTGGTGCGGGCGATCGCGGGCAACCGCACCGCCGTCTAGCGAGCTCCCGCGGCGCGCACCTCGTCGAGGGCCGCCGGGTCGTCGAGCGAGGACGTGTCGCCGAGGTCGGCCATGCCGAGATACGCGCCCCGGATGAGGCGGCGGAGGATCTTGCCGTTCCGCGTCTTCGGCAGCTGACGAACGAACCGCACGGCCTTCGGCCGGAGCGGCTTCCCGAGCTGCTCGGCGATCGTGTCCGACACCGAGCGCTCGAGCGCGTCGTCGATGGACGCGCCCGGCTTCGCGACGGCGAAGACGACGATCGCCTCCCCCTTCAGCTCGTCGGGGACGCCGATGGCCGCGGCCTCGCTGACCGCGCCGTTCGCGACGGCCGCCGACTCCACCTCCGCCGGGCCGACGCGCTTTCCCGCAATCTTCAGGGTGTCGTCGCTGCGGCCTTCGATGTACCAGAAGCCGTCGTCGTCGATGCGCGCCCAGTCGCCGTGCACCCACACGTTCGGCAGCCGGCTCCAGTACGTCTCGAGGTACCGCTCGGGATCCTTCCAGAAGCCCCGGGTCATGCCCGGCCACGGCGCGCGCAGCAC
This sequence comes from Chloroflexota bacterium, assembly GCA_034666765.1. Lineage (GTDB taxonomy): Bacteria > Chloroflexota > Limnocylindria > P2-11E > P2-11E > UBA4735. Next base: position 6,338 of record JAXDLF010000090.1, on the reverse strand, counting down.
GAGCTCGCCGACGGCGCCGCGCACGGCGTGGCCCCGGTCGTCCACGACATCGACCGCCATGCCGGGGATCGGGCCGCGGAACGACCCCGGCTTGATGTCCGTCCAGGTCGTGCACCCGAGGATCCCGCCCGAGATCTCGGTGCCGCCGGAGTAGTTGATGATCGGGCAGCGCGCGTCGCCGACCGCGCGGAAGTACCACCACCACGGCTCCGGATTCCACGGCTCGCCGGTGCTCCCGAGGACGAGCAGGCTCGACCGATCGTGCTTGCGCACCGGTCCCTCCCCGGCCCGCATGAGCCCGCGGATGGCGGTCGGTGAGATGCCCAGATGGGTGGCCCGGTGCCGCTCGACCATCGACCAGATCCGTGATTCGTCGGGAAAGTCCGGCGTCCCGTCGTACAGGACGATGGTCGCGCCGAGCATCAGCCCGCCGGCGATGAGCCACGGCCCCATCATCCAGCCGATGTCGGTGAACCAGAACACGACGTCCGCGTCCTGCACGTCGAAGCAGTGGGCCATGTCCTGCGCGGCCTTGACCGGGAAGCCGCCATGCACGTGGACCGCGCCCTTCGGCCGGCCGGTCGTGCCCGACGTGTAGATGATCATGAACGGGTCCTCGGCGCTCGTGTCCTCCCAGGCGACGAGCGGCGTCGCGCCGCGCCGGACGACCTCCGCCCACGTCACGTCGCGGTCGCGCTTCGGGTACGAGCGCCCGAGCCGCTCGGCGACGATCACCGTCCGCACGCTCGGCGCGCCGTCGGCCGCCGTGTCGGCCGTCTCCTTCATCGGCACGAGCGAGCCGCGACGATGGAAGCCGTCGGCGCAGATCACGACCGAGGCCTCGGCGTCGCGCAGCCGGCCGGCGATGGCCTCCGCGCCGTAGCCGGAGAAGATCGGCGTGTAGATCGCGCCGAGAGCTCCCAGCGCAAGAACGGCGACGACGCACTCGACGCCCATCGGGAGGAACACCGCGACCCGGTCGCCCCGTGCCACGCCGATCGCGCGCAGGCCGGCCGCGAAACGGGCGACATCGGCGCGGAGCTCGCCGTACGTGCGCCGGTCGACCCGCCCGTCCTCGCGCTCGGCGATGACCGCCACGCGATCGGGATCGCGGTCCGCGCGGAGTGCCGTATCGACGTAGTTCATCCGGCCGCCGGTCCACCAGGTGGTCCACGGCAGGCCCTTCGACAGGTCCATCGCGCGGGCATACGGCGCCCGCCACACCAGATCGAGATCGCGGTCGACGGCGCGCCAGAAGCGCTCGAGGTCGTCGGTCGCCCAGCCGAGGAGGGCGTCGTAGCTCGACTGCCCGTTCGCGTTCGCGAAGCGGCGCAGGCGGCTGCGGTCCAGGTAGCGCTCCGTCGGGGACCACGCCGCAGGCACGCCATTGACTCTAGCCAGCCACGACGACCGGCTCCGCGGGGCCGTCCGCGGCCAACGCACGGGTGAGCGGCACCGGCATCGCCACGCCGGCGAGCGCGTACGCGAGTACTCGCCGTGGGCCTATCGTTCGCCGATGCCCGCGAAGAAGACGACGGCGAAGAAGCCCACGACGCGGAAGACGACCAGGAAACGCGGCCCGGCCGCGCCCCGGGGGCCCGAGCCACACGAGAGCGCGATCGACCTCGCGGACGCGAGCGTCGCGGATCTCGCGCAGCGCGTGGCGGCGGCCGGCGGCGCCACGCTCGCCGCGTTCAAGGATCCGTACGGCGGCTCACCGCTGCTGCTCGCGAGCCTTCCCCTACGCGCGATCGAGGCGACGGCGTTCCAGCGCGATCTGTCGAAGGTGCATGCGGATCGGCTGTCGGATGCCATCGGCGCGGTCGGGGTGTTCCTCGATCCGGTGATCGCCGTCGCGGACACGGACGGCTTCACGTCGCCGAACGGCCGGCACCGTCTCGCGGCGGCGAAGAAGCTCGGGCAGCGCAGCGTGACGGCGCTCGTCGTCGCCGACCCGCAGATCGCCTACCGGATCCTGCCGCTGAACACGGAGAAGGCCCACAACCTGCGCGACCGGAGCATGGAGGTGATCCGGATGGCCCGGTCACTCGCGAAGGAGCAGCCGCGGTCGAAGGAGAAGGACCACGCCGTGGCCTTCGAGGCGGCGCACTTCCTCACCCTCGGCACGGCCTACGAGGAGCGCGGACGGTTCGCCGGATCCTCATACCAGTCGATGCTGCGCCGGGTCGACGTGTTCCTGGACGGCACGCTGCCGGCCGCGCTGCGTCAGCGCGATCAGTGGGGCCGGCGACTCCTCGACATCGACGACCGGGTCGCCGCGCACGTGAAGACGCTGCAGGAGATGGGCTTCAAGAGTCCGTACCTGCGCGCGGTCGTGGTCGCGCGGTGCAACCCCGTGCGCTGGATCCCGCAGAAGCGCGGCGCGCCGCCGCCGATGAGCATGAGCGAGGCGCTCGGCAAGATGGCCGCGAGCGTCCGCAAGTTCGACCCGAAGTCCGTGCGCGCGGGCGACCTCGCGCTCGTGGCGGCTGTCAGCTCGGACGAGGGCTAGCCAGCCCGCGGCGAGACCGTGGCCCGCCGCCGGGGAGGCAGGACCACCACCGCGGTGATCCTGCCTCCCATCGACGCTGCGGCTAGCCCTTTCCGCGGGGCTGGTTGAGCAGATCGACGAGCGAGCGCGCGACGACGCGGGTGCAGTCCATCACGTCCTTGACGTTGATGCGCTCGTCCGTCGTCGGCCACCGCTCGACGTCCCCACCGGGACCGAACGTCCCGGGGGCGTACTCGATCGTCGGGATCCCGACCCGCTTGAGCACCGACGCGTCGGAGCCGGCGCCGTAGCGCCGGCCCGCGCCGATGACCGGTTTCTTGCCCCGGACCTGCTCGTGGTGGGCCGCGACGACCGTCACGATCGGTGACTCGGTGTCCGTGGGCGACGCGCCGTAGATGAAGTTGCCGCTTCCCGGCGGCTCCCAGCCCTCGACGTCGACTTCGGCGTCGAAGTCCGGATGCTCGCGCCGGATGTCGGCGACGAGCCGCTCGAGATCCTTCTTGACCGACTCGGGGGTCTGATCCTCGAGGCACATGGTGTCGAAGAAGACGTTCACCCGATCGAGGTCGGCGGGATCCGAGTGGATCCAGCGCAACGCGCCGGCCGGAACGCCGGGGAGCTCGGGCTCGACGACCTTCGAGGTCAGGAACTTCTTGGCCTTGTTGTCGCCGTACCCGGGCGTGAACGCGTCAAGCAGGTACCGGACGGTCTCGACGGGGTTGGCGTGGGGCTCGTGGTGCTTGTGCTCGCCCTTCACGATGATCCGGCCGCGGACCTCACCGATCGACACGGTGACGATGTCCAGTCCGGTGCCCTCGAGGATGATCGCGAGGTCGGCGTCGAAGCCCTTGCCGAAGAGATGGCCGGCGCCGACGCCCAGGATCGTCTCGGCGCAGACGAACGCGAGCACGATCTCGCCGTCGAAGGGCACGCCCGACTTGATCACGGCGTCGGCCGCGCCGATCGCGCACGCGACCCCCTGCTTGTCGTTGAGGGTGCCGAGCCCGTAGAGGTAGCCGCCCTCGACCACCGGGTCGAGCGGGTCCTTGGTCCATTTGTCCCGCTGGAACACCAGGCCCTGGTACTGGCCCGAGCCGGTGTCCATGTGCGCGCAGAGGAGGATCCGTTTGCCGCCCGTGTTCGGTCCGTAGCGGCCCACGACGTTCAGCATCCCGACGCCGTTCTGCGAGAACGGGTGGTACGTGACCTTCATGCCCATCCCGTCCATGTACGCGCCGATGTGCCGCGCGACGTCATGCTCCTTGAATCGCTCCGAGGGGATGCGGACCACGCTCTTGAAGAAGTCGATGACCCGCTTCTCGTCGATCTTCGCCTCGACGCTCGCGTACTTCCCGGCGTCGGCGCCGGTGGCCTTTCGCGCTGGTGCCTCTGTGCTCATGCCGATCCTCCAACACCGTTTGTTGCTCGCTGGGCCGGTGGCGCCCCGCGGGGCGATGCGCGATGTCAGCTCATCCGCGCCCTCGCGGCTGGTTGCAGAGCTCGGCGACCGCGCGCGCGAGCACGCGCGAGCAGTCGACGACGTCTTTCACCTTGATGCGCTCGTCCGTCGTGGGCCATTGCGCGAAGTCACCGTCCGGGCCGATCGAGCCGGGCGCGTACTCCACCGTCTGGATGCCCGCGCGCCGCAGCGACGCGGCGTCCGATCCGGCCCCGGTGCGGGTCCCCGCGCCGACGTACGGCTTCGTGCCCCGGACGACCTCGTGGTGCTTCGCGATGGTGCGGACGAGCTCCGAGTCCACCGGTGTGTTCGGGCCGGCGCCCCACATGAGGTTGGCGCTGCGTGGCGGATCCCAGCCCTCCACCTCGACCTCGGCGTCGAAGTCCTCGTGCTCCGCCTTGAGATCGGCGATGAGGCGTGCCAGGTCGGCCCCGACGGACTGGGGCGTCTGGTCGTGCATCGTCATCACGTCGACGGCCGCGTTCACGCGATCGAGATCCGCCGGATCCGAGTGGATCGCGCGGATCGCGATGTACGGCATGTCGGGCAGCTCGGGCTCCCGCACCTTCGTCGTCAGGTAGCTCTTGGCGCGATTGGCGCCGTACCCCGGGCTGAACGCGTCCAGGACGTAGCGCAGCGTCTCGACGGGGTTCGCGTGCGGCTCGTGATGCTTGTGCTCGCCCTTCACGATGATCCGGGCGCGGACCGATCCCCAGGCGATGGGCTGGATCTCCATGCCGGTGCTCTCGAGGATCACGCCGAGGTCCGCGTCGATCCCCTTCTCGAACAGGTGTCCGGCGCCGACGCCGCTCACGGTCTCGGCGCAGACGAACGCGCAGATGATCTCGCCGTCGATCGGTACGCCGCTCTTGATGATCGCGTCGGCGGCGGACACCGCGCAGCAGATCCCCTGCTTGTCGTTGAACGCGCCGAGCCCGTAGAAGTAGCCGCGCTCGACGACCGGATCGAGCGGATCCTTGGTCCACTTGTCGGGCTGGAAGACGAGTCCGTCGTACTGGCCGGACCCGGTGTCCATGTGCGCGCACATGACGACGCGCTTGCCGCCCGCGTTCGAGCCGTAGCGGCCGACGACGTTGACCATGCCGGCGCCGCCCTGGGTGAACGGGTGATACGTCACGCGCATGCCGATGCCATCCATGTAGGCGCCGACATGGCGGGCGACGTTGTGCTCCTGATAGCGCTCGGATGGGATGCGGACGACGCTCTTGAAGAAATCGATGATGCGGCCCTCGTCGACCTTCGCGTCGATGCCTGAAAAGTCCACTGCAACCTCCGTCTTTCTCGAGTCGATCGCGCAGGCTCGGATCGCGTCGGGTCAGGTGTTCGCGAGGCGGGTGTCCATCGCGCGCTGCAGCCCGTCGCTCAAGAGGCTCAGCGCGATGACCGTGAAGAAGATGAATGCGCCCGGAAACACGCTGATCCACCACGACTCCGGCAGGTACTCGCGGCCCGTCGCGATGGCGAGGCCCCATTCCGGCGACGGCGGGCGGGCGCCGAGGCCGATGAAACCCAGCGCCGCGACCACGAGGATCGCGTTGCCGACCTGGAGCGCGGCCTGCACCGTGAGGACCGGCTGGATGCCGGGGAAGATGTGGCGGAGGAGGATGATGCGCGACGGGGCGCCGTAGGCCCTCGCCGCCTCGACGAACTCGAGCACCTTGATCCGCAGGACCTCGCCGCGTACGAGCCGCGCGTAGCGTGGCCAGGCGCTCGCGGCGATCGCCACGGCCGAGATCTCGAGCCCGCCACCGAACACCAGGCTGACGATGATCGCGAGCACGAGCGGCGGGATACCGAGGAAGACGTCCGCCAGCCGCATCAACAGCTCCTCGAGCCAGCCGGGCGCGTAGCCGCTCACGAGCCCGACGGCCGTCCCGACTGTCGCCGAGAGCAGCATCGAGATCGCGCCGACCACCAGCGAGAGCCGGCCTCCGAAGAGCACGCGGCTCAAGACGTCGCGGCCCAGCTCGTCGGTGCCGAAGAGGTGTTGGCCGTCCGGCGGCAGCAGTCGCTCCTCGACGTGCGCCGTATTGAGGGCGTCCTGGGGGAACGGCGCCACGACCGGCGCGAGCAGCGCCGCGAGCGCCAGCGCGAGGAGGATCACGAGGGCGACGAGCGAGCTTCGATCGCGCAGCAGCCGTCCGGCGAACGACGGCCGGGCCCGATGCCGCGGGATCTCGGCGCTCAGCGACCCGGCGATCAGCGGAGCGCTCGCATGCGGGGGTCGACGATCGGGTAGGCGAGGTCGATCAGGAGGTTGGCGATGAGGTAGATCAGGGTGATGAGCAGCGAGACGCCGATGACGCCGGGGTAGTCGAGCGAGGTGATCGACTGGAACGTGTAGAG
>JAXDLF010000089.1:0-2574 GCA_034666765.1 Chloroflexota bacterium | reverse complement strand
GGTGTGCGCCCCGACCGAGAGCTTCGGGATCGGCGCGCTCCACGTGTTGCTCGATTCGTCGAGCGATGCCTGGATCGGGCTGGCGAATGACGCGTCGTCGACCGAGACGTCGACGCGCTTGATCGAGGGATGATCGCCCGCGGGCGTGGTGCCGAGGTTCGGGAACGACGCCGTACCGAAGACGGTGAACGCGCCCTCGGGCAGCTTCGCGCCCTCGCTCGGGTCGGTGAACTGCGCGCTGAGGTCGAGCCCGCTCGCCGGCATCGCCGCGGGCGTGATCGAGATCTTCGAGCGGTGCTGCCCTTCGTAGCCGAACGCGTACGCGCGGACGCCGAGGAGCTGCACCTGGAACGTCAGCTGCTCGCCGGGGATCGATGGCCGGGTGGTCTGGAACGACCACGTCAGCTTCGTCCAGCAGAGCTCGGCGAGCTGCTGGCACTTGTTGGCGTCGACGACGACGCCGGAGGGAAGCGGCGCGGGCAGGCCGACGGGCGAGCCCTGGGCCACGTAGGCGCCGCTGCCGATGGTCGGCGTGGGGGTCCCGGCGCCGGTGCCGATCTCCCGATCGGACGCCATGAGCACGCCGGTCGGGCGGGGCGCGGTGACCATGTCGGTCGCGAGGTACAGCTCCACGTTGACGGTCGAGCCGGCCGGGAGCGCGACGGTCGCGTCGGTCGCCGTCGGCCAGATGCCGAGCGGCCGGTATGCCGCGAGCACGCTCGTGACGCGGTTCTCGAAGCACGGCTCGAAGTCGCCGGCGCTGTCGGACTGGTCCATGTAGGTCTCGGCGTCGTTGCACCCCTGCGTCCCGCCCGCGTCGGGCCGGGAGGCGCGGTGCAGCCAGTAGGTGAGCGGGTTGGAGCCATTCAGCTTCAGCGAGGCCGCCGCCAGCTGGTCGGAGAGCTTGCGGAGCGCGAGGATGCCCTGGTCCGCGGTCTGGACGTCGGAAGCCTTGAGGCCGCTTCCGGCGATCGCGTAGCTGTCGGTGACGCCGTCGGCGTCGCGGTCGTAGCCACCCCAGATCGTGTCGCGGATCTGCCGGTCGATGGCGAAGAAGCGGTCCTCCGCGTCACGTACGGGCAGCGGCATCTTGCCGGTCAGGACGTCGACGGCGCGCTTCGCGCTGTTCGGCGTCGCGGCACCGTAGCCCTCGAAGAGGACGTTGATGTCGCCCTGGTATGGCGCGGTGAGCGGGTACGGGAGGATCGGGATCGACTGGGCGTTGTCCTGGTTCAGCGGGAACGCGGTCTTGAAGACCGCTTCGCGGAGCTCGGCACGGGTGAGCTTGCCGTCGGAGAGGTACGGGCTGTTCGCGACCGCGACGCCCTGCGCCGCGACCTGGCCCGGCCGCTGGCCGACGCTGCTGTCGCCGATGACGCGGCGGACCTGGGTGAGCACGTTGCCGAAGACGCCGGCCGTGTACGGCGTCGCGGCGGACGTGCCGCCGAACGCGCACTGCGAGACCGTGCCGGTGCGGCACGCCGAGGGCAGGTTGCCATCGCCCCACGACGAGAGGTGCGACGGGGTGCCGTCGCCGACGATGGCCCGCTGGTTGTCGCGGCGGATCGCGCCGACGACGACGTTCCAGTCCGGACCGGTGTTCGCGGTGCCGTAGGTGCTGATCGGCGCATCGAAGGCGTTCCCGGCGCCGTTGCCGGACGCGAAGAGGATGGTCTGGCCGCGCTCCGCGGCGGACCTGGTGGTCGCCGCGTTGTTGGAGAACACGAGGTCGAGCGGGACGTTCGCGATCGCGCCCCAGCTGTTGGACTGGATGTCGATCCACGAGTAGCCCGCGGCCGGGCCGGCGTTCAGGCCCTTCTCGATGAACAGGAGGCAGGTCGGGCAGTAGCCGTAGCGGTTACCGACCGAGACCGAGCTCGAGCCGGAGCCGTGCCCGTCGTCGTCGAGGATGACGTGGCTGCCCGCTTCGCAGTTGGAGCAGCTGAGGTCGGCGGGCTGCGTCGCGCCGATGATCTTCGTGCCGGGGATCCAGTACAGCTTCCCGTACTCGAGCCCGGTGGGGTGCGCGGCATCCTTCTTCGTCCAGAGGTCGATGTCCTTGGCCGGCCAGTAGCCCTGGCCAAGGGTGATCGGGATCGCCGCGGCGTCCTTCGGGTAACCCGGGATGTACTCGGAGGGATGGCGCGTGAAGTTCTTGGTGAGGGCCAGGACGTCCGGATCCGGATACGTCTGCGCCGAGAACTCGAGGTGGTACGGGTTGAGGCCGCTGTCGTTGATGCCGACCACGGTGATCGGCGTCGTCACGACCGCGAGCCGGTCGGGGCGCGCGACGAGGACCGAGGTCGTCTCGCGGCGCTCGAGTCCGTTCGCGTCGGTGGCCTTGAGGGTGATGAGGCGGTGGCCCTCGGCGAACGCGCCGGTGAACGCGGTGCCGTTCGTGTCGCCGATGCCGTCCTCGTTGGTATCCCACGCGACGGTGAGGCCGGTGCCGGTCGCGGTGCCCTTGATCGGCTGCGCCGCGCCGATGGCGAAGCGGTAGGGGCCGCCCGCGGTGACCACGGGCCGCGGATCGGTCGACGGCACGGTGCCGATGGCGGTCACGCGCACGGTGTC
>JAXDLF010000088.1:0-14175 GCA_034666765.1 Chloroflexota bacterium | reverse complement strand
GCGCATCCCCGGTGTGTCGATCACGATCCCGCGGCCCTCGACGAGCAGGAGCTCGCGGTGGGTGGTCGTGTGGCGGCCGCGCCCGTCGTCCAGGACCGCGGCCGTCGCGCGCTCCGTACCGGCGAGGAGGTTGAGCAGGGTCGTCTTCCCGACACCGGACGGGCCGAGGAAGACGGTGGTTCGCCCGGGGCGGCAGTACCGCTCGAGGGCGGTGAGCGCGTCGCCGCCGCGCGCGCTCACCGCGTGCACCGGCGTGCCGGGCACGATCGCCGACACCGTGGCGACCGCCCCGGCGACATCCGCGCAGAGGTCCGCCTTGCTGAGCAGCACGACCGGCTCGGCGCCGCTCTCGTAGGCGACGGTGAGGTAGCGCTCCAGCCGGCGGAGGTTGGGCTCCGCGTCGAGTGAGGCGACGACGAAGACGACGTCGGCGTTGGCCGCCGCGACCTGCTCCTCGATCAGGCCGAGGTTCGTCTTGCGCGAGAACGCGGTCCGGCGCGCAAGCACAGCGTGGATGACGCCCTCGCGGATGAGCACCCAATCGCCGACGACCGGGAAGTCCGCGGGTGCCGTGGTCTCGTGGCGGAAGCGCCCGGACACGACGGCCGCCGTCTCGCCGGCCGCCGTGAACACGACGTAGCCGCCGCGGTGCTGCGTCGCGACACGCGCGGGTTCGAGGTCGTCGAGACCGACGGTGGAACGGGCGGCCTCCCATGCGGGATCCCAGCCGAGGGCTACGAGTCGAGGGTGCACCGGCATCTCCTTCAAAGTCGTCGTGGACCGTCCGGTCACGACGCCGAAGGACGGAAGGTCAGGCGGCGGTGTGACCGGAGGTGCGGGTGGTGGTCGCGGCTCGCTCGGTCATCGGTCGCACCTCCATCTGTCGTCGCGCGGCTGCGCGCAAGGGGCAACGATAGCATCGGTCGGAAGTGAAGACGGTGCTCCGGCTCGTCGCCGTGGTCGCGCTCCTGGTCGTCGGCGCCACGCCGGCGAGCGCGGAGGAGGGCTGGGTCATCACCGCGTTCCGCGCCGACATCACGGTCCGTGCCGATGGCTCGCTCGCGATCCTCGAATCCATCGACGTCGACTTCGACGGCCAGCAGAAGCACGGCATCCTCCGCGACATCCCGACCCGCTATCGGTACGACGACGCGAACGACCGGCTCTACCGGCTGGCGGTCCAGAGCGTCACCGACGGCTCGGGACGTTCGCTCACGTACCAGGTGAGCGCGGGCGACACGATCACGGAGATCAAGATCGGCGACCCGAACCGCACCGTGACCGGCAGGCAGAGCTACCGCATCCGCTACACGGTCGCCGGCGCGCTGAACGCGTTCGCCGATCACGACGAGCTCTACTGGAACGTGAACGGCGACGCGTGGGCCGTGCCGGCCACCGCGACGAGCGCGAGCGTGATCGTCCCCGCTCCGGATGCCCTCCAGCGCGTGACGTGCTTCCAGGGCCCGACCGGATCGACGGAGCCGTGCCGCGCGGCCATCAGCGGAAACGTGGCGACCTTCACCGCGACCCGCGCGCTCGCGCCGGGCGAGCAGCTGACCCTCGTGACCGCGCTGACGTCCGGTGCCGTCGCCGTCGGCGGGCCGATCCTGACCGCGCGGCCGCGCGGATTCGTGGACTACTTCTCGACATCGCCGGTCGCGCTGGCCGTCGCGGCCGCGGTGCTGCTCGGCGGCCTCTACCTGGTCTGGTGGATCTGGTGGACCCGCGGGCGCGATCGCGGTCGGGCGCGCGGGGCGATCATCGCCGAGTACGAGCCGCCGGGGAAGCTGCGGCCCGCGCAGCTCGGCGTGCTCGTCGACGAGAGCGCCGATGCGCGCGACCTGGTCGCCACGATCGTCGACCTCGCGGTCCGCGGGTACATCACCATCACCGAGCACGCCAAGCACGGCCTGTTCGGCCATCCCGACTGGACCCTCGACAAGAAGAAGCCCGGCGACGACCTGCTGCCGTACGAGCAGCGGCTGTTCGAGGGCCTGTTCAAGGAGGGGGATAGCGTCCTGCTGTCCTCCCTCAAGGGAACGTTCGCGCCCACCTTGAAGGGCGCCGAGGAGCTCCTGTACGCGGACGCGACCAAACGCGGCTGGTTCGTCGCCGACCCCTCGCGCGTCCGCACCGTCTACGCGGGCCTCGGCTGCGTCACCGCGCTCGCCGGGATCGGCCTGGTCGTCCTGCTCGGGCAGGCGTTCGGGCTCGGTCTCGCCGGCCTCGCCCTCGTGCCCGCGGGGCTGCTCCTCCTGGTCTTGAATCGCGCGATGCCCGCGCGGACCGCGGCCGGCGCGGCGCTGTTCGCGCAGGCCCTCGGGTTCAAGCGCTACATGGACACCGCCGAGACCGATCGCGCGAAGTTCGCCGAGAAGGAAGGGCTGTTCACGGCATACCTGCCGTACGCCGTGATGTTCGCGAGCGTCGAGCGGTGGACCCGCGCGTTCGCCGGACTCGACACGAGCCAGGCCGTGTCGAGCTTCTACGTCGGCTCCGGCGCGTTCAACGCCCTGACCTTCTCCAACAGCTTCGCGGGGTTCTCCAGCACCCTCGCGTCCACGGTCGTCTCGACGCCGGCCGGGAGCGGCGGGAGCGGCTTCTCGGGCGGCGGGTTCTCCGGCGGCGGCGGCGGTGGTGGGGGAGGCGGCAGCTGGTGAGCGGTCCCGACCCCGGCGCGCTCGCGGCGCGCGTCGAGGGGGCGATGGCGACACTCCTCGTCCCCGGCGTGGCCGTCGGCGTCGTCGACGGCGATGGCCCGCGGACCTTCGGCTTCGGCGTGACGAACGTCGACCACCCGCTGCCCGTCGACGCGGACACGGTGTTCGAGATCGCGTCGATCACGAAGACGATGACCGCGACCGTCGCGGCGGTGCTGGCGGCAGCCGGATCGCTCGATCTCGACGCGCCGGTCCGGCGCTACCTGCCCGACTTCCGCGTCGCCGACGAGGCGGTGAGCGCGCGGGTCACCGTTCGCGATCTCTTCATGCACACGGCCGGCTGGTTCGGCGAGCACCTCGCGCCGACCGGCCGCGGGGATGACGCGATCGCCAAGGGCGTCGACGCGATGGCCGCCATCGAGCAGGTCTCGCCGGTCGGGGTGTTCTCGTACAACAACGTCGCCCTCGTGCTCGCCGGGCGGGTCATCGAGGTCGTGAGCGGACGCCCGTACCGCGATGCGGTGCGCGAGCTCCTCTTCGCCCCGCTGGGGATGGCTCACTCGGCGTTCGACGCCGCGGACGTGCTCTACGAGCGCGTGGCCGCGGGGCACACCGTCCGGGACGGGCGGCCGGTGCGGGTGCGGGCACGCCTCTCCGAGAGCACCAACGGCGACCCGGTCGGCGGCGTGCGATCGACCGTCAACGACCTGCTGCGCTACGCGCGGTTCCACCTCGGCGACGGCACCGGTCCGGACGGAACGCGGCTCCTGCCCGCCGCGGCGCTCGCGGCGATGCGCGAGCCGCGCGTGCGGATGGGCCCGGTCGGGGCGGTCGGCCTGTCGTGGTTCGTCGAGAGCCGTGGCGAGACCCGCGTCGCGTCGCACGGCGGCGCGACGGTCGCGCACATGAGCCAGCTCGTGCTGGTGCCCGAGCGGAACGCCGCGTTCGTCATCCTGACGAACGGCGCGAACGGCGTGCGGCTCTACGCGGACCTCCAGGAGTGGCTGCTCACGACCTGGCTCGGCCTGGCGCCGCGGGCGCGGCCGGCGCGCCTTCCCGGCCAGCCCGGCCTCGCGCAGTACGCCGGCCGGTATTGGGCACCGCTGTCGGACATCGAGCTCGCGGCCGAGGACGGGGCCCTCGTCATGCGGCTGGCCTGGAAAGGGTCGGTGGCCGAGCGGCCCACGCCGCCGCCCCTGCGGCTCGAGTTCACCGGGCCGGACACCGTCATCTCCGCCGCGACCGCGGACGTGCCGCCCCAGGGCGATTTCTTGCGCGACGCCGACGGCGCGGTCGCCTATTTCCGGTGGGGGAGCCGCGCCCGGCGCAAGGTCGGCTGAGCCGACACCGAGCGCGCACCATTCCGCGCCGCTGCCGCAACTGAGCGTCGAACGCCTGGTCACTACAGTTCGTTGCGGCCGAGCCCGGCTGCGCCGGCCTCGGCCGAGCCCAGTCACGAGCCCCAGTCAAAGGAGAGAAGCAGCCATGAGCGTGTATCGCGCTGAATACATCTGGATCGACGGCTCGAAGCCGACGGCGAAGCTCCGTTCGAAGGCCAAGGTCGTGCCGATCGGCGAGGCCCCGCCCATCTGGGGCTTCGACGGGTCGAGCACGAATCAGGCGCCCGGCGCCAACTCGGACTGCGTGCTCCGGCCGGTCTTCGTGTGCCCGGACCCGGTCCGCGGCGGCGAGAACAAGCTCGTCATGACCGAGGTCCTGCTCCCGGACATGAGCCCGCACCCGACGAACACCCGTGCCGCGAACGCGGCGATGGCCAAGAAGTACGCGAGCGACGAGACGTGGTTCGGGATTGAGCAGGAGTACACGTTCTTCGAGGGCTCGCGCCCGCTCGGCTTCCCGGAGAACGGGTTCCCCCCGCCGCAGGGCGGCTACTACTGCGGCGTCGGCGCGGACGAGGTCTTCGGGCGCGACGTCGTCGAGGCCCACCTCGATGCCTGCGTCCGTGCCGGATTGAAGATCGCCGGCATCAACGGCGAGGTGATGCCCGGCCAGTGGGAGTTCCAGATCGGGCCGATCACCGCGCCGGAGATCGGCGACCAGATGTGGATCGCGCGCTGGCTGCTCTATCGCGTGGCCGAGGACTTCGGGATCAGTGCGACGCTCTATCCGAAGCCGGTGCGCGGAGACTGGAACGGCGCGGGCGCGCACACGAACTTCTCGACCAAGACGATGCGCAACAACTACGACGCCTGCGTCGCCGCCGCCGAGGCGTTGGCGACCCGCCACGACCTGCACATCCAGAACTACGGGTACGCGATCGAGGAGCGCCTCACCGGCCTGCACGAGACCGCGTCCTACAAGGAGTTCAGCTACGGCGTGTCGAACCGCGGCGCGTCGGTCCGGATCCCCTGGCAGGTCGCGCGCGACCAGAAGGGCTACATCGAGGACCGCCGGCCGAACGCGAACTGCGATCCATACGTGGTCACGCGGCTCATCATCGAGACCGTGTGCGGTGCCGCCGAGAAGCGCCGCCCGCGGCTCCTGAATGCGGCGAAGCGTCCGGCGAAGGCTCGGGCAAAAGCGAAGCGCACGGCCGCCTAAGGCCCACGGGTGCGCGATCCGAATGCGTCGGCGCGCGCGGCCGGGCCCGGCGTTGCCGGCCCCGGCCGAGCCCCAGTCACGCGTGCGGCCGGGCCCGGCGTTGCCGGCCCCGGCCGAGCCCCAGTCAACGGTGTGGACCCGGCTGGATTCGAACCAGCGACCCCTCGGATGTGAACCGAGTGCTCTAACCGCTGAGCCACGGGTCCGTCGCGTGGAGGTCTCAGTCTAGAACGCGGCTGCCCCCGTTCGGGGGACCTTTGGGCCGGCATCACCCGAACGCGGGATAGGCGGTCGGACCACCGGGATCGCATCGTTCCCTCTCGGCGTTCAGGGGAGGGCTCTTGGCTACCAGAGCGATCGGGCGGATCCATGGCCCGCATGCGCGGACGGCCGAGCCGTGCCCGCTCTGCCTGTCCGCCGCGCAGCCTCATGTGCAGCGGCCGCGAGACACGCGGTTCACGCCGCTCGTCGACGCGCTGCTCCCGTGGCTCCTCGCGTTCGGCTTCCTCGTGCCGCTCTCCGTCGCTCTCGACGGCGGTGCGCGCATCTTCTCCGCCGGGCTCGCCTGCGGCGAGCTCGTCGGCGCGCTCTTCGCCTGGCAGCTCCACCTGCAAGACCGGGCGACGGGGCTCGCCGCGACGGCCCGCGTTCGGGCCGAGGTCGGTGCCGAATCCGATGCCCGCGCGAACGTCGTCCTGGTCCAGTTCGAGTGGGCGGTGAACGACATCGCCAAGCTCCGCGCCAAGCTCGAGAAGGCGGAGGCCGAGGCCCGCGAGCACGAGCAGCACGCCTTCGCCGCCGAGCGCGACGTCCGCCGCCTCGAGAAGAACGCGCGGCTTCGGGACCGGCGGAAGGCGGTCCGCGAAGTGAAGCAGGCTCTCTCCGCCGTGCCCAGCGAGCCCGTCACGCCGGACGCCGGGTCGATCGCGCTGCGCTGCGAGCTCAACGACACGGGTCCACTGCCGTGGCTCGACCTCAGCTCCGATGACCCGGACAGCCTGCCGACCCGTGTCCGCGTGTTCGAGCCGGGTGGAACCGTCGTATCGGTCAGCGATCCCGCGGTCCATGCGGCCTCGCGCGCAGGCGAGCCGCGGAGCGCGTCGCTGCGGATGCCGCTTCCACCGGAGGTCGCGGCCGCGGCCCGGCGCGGCGCGCTCGACGAGTTCCATTTCGAGGCGCTGGTCGCCCATCGCTGGATCGGCGTCCGCCTGATCCGCGCGGACGATGCCGAGCTGCGCGAAACGCGCGGGCGGCTGTTCCGCCTGGCCTGATCCGTCTTGCGCGGGGCTACGGCAGGAGGGCGTTCACCGCGACGTCGCTCAGGATCAGCAACACCACCATCACGGCGACCACGATGCCGATCCGGCGGAAGTCCCGCGTGACGTAGGTCCGCTCCCGGGCCGCCTCGCGCTCGAGGTTCGCCGACGGCTCACCGGCGGCGCGCGGCGCGCCCGTGCGCACCGGTGCCCCCGCGCGCTGCGAGCGGCGGGTCGCGGTCGTGCTCGTGACCGGACGGTCGTGCGCGACCGTCCGAGCGCTGCCCGACGTCGTCCGGCGCTCGCGTGTGCTCCGTCGCTGTCTCTTCGCCATGAGAAGCCAAGGATACGGGAACGGCTACCGTACTTGCCGCATGCCGCTCGACCAGGCCACGCTGTCACTGGCGGTGATCGGCCTCGGCGTCATGGCGGTCGGGCTGGTCATCTGGCTCGCATCGCTGCAGCGCTCGGAGGCCCGCCTCCGGAGGCGGCTGCGGCGGATCCTCAGCGACAACGGCACGACCGGGCTGGATGAGGTGCTCTCCGGACAGGCCGCGCGCATCGACCAGCTGGGCTCGCGCGTCGACGCGCTCAACGCGCTCGAGCGGGAGCTCGAAGCGTCATCGCGTCTCGCGCTGCAGAAGGTCGGTGTCGTCCGGTTCAACCCGTTCCAGGACAGCGGCGGGGACCAATCGTTCGCGATCGCGCTGCTTGACCAGGGCGGCACCGGCGTCGTGATCTCGAGCCTCCACGGGCGCGCCGAGACGCGCATCTTCGCGAAGCAGGTCACCAACGGGCGCGCGAAGCACGCCCTGTCGGATGAGGAGCAGCAGGCGATCCGCGCCGCGCTGCAATGAGCCAGAACGGCGCCGCCAGCGCGATCGCGATCCTCAATCCCGAAGCCGGTCACGGGAAGGGGCGGAAGCTCGCGACGACGCTCGCGAAGACCTTTCGCGACGCCGGCATGCGCATCGAGGTGCTCGTCACCCCGGCGCCGGCCGAGGCCGCGCGCCTTGCGGCGGAGGCGGCCGATGATGGGTACGCGACCGTCATCGCCGCGGGCGGCGACGGCACCGCCAACGAGATCGCCAACGGGCTCGTCGGGACGACGACGGCGCTGGGCCTCTATCCGCTCGGGACGGGCAACGATCTGGCGCGGAGCCTCGGCTACCCCAGACGCCTGCGCGACGTGCCGGCGTTCCTCGCCCGCGCCAGGCGGCGCGTCATCGACGTCGGCGAGCTGAACGGCCGCGTCTTCGTGAATGCGGCCGGCGTCGGCATCGACGGCGTGGTCGCCGAAGGAGTGAAGGGCAGCTCGCGCTACGTCGGATCGACCGTCGGCTACTTCGCCGGCGCCCTTGGCGCCATCGCGATGTACCGGGCGATCCCGATGCGCATCACCGTGGACGGCGAATCACGCGAGGGCCGGCATCTCATCGTCGTCGCCTCGAACGGCCGCTACTTCGGCGGCGGGATGCAGCCCGCGCCGAAGTCCGCGCTCGACGACGGCTGGCTCGACCTGACGATCGCCACCGAGCTCGGGAAGCTCGCCACCCTCGGCGCGCTCGCCCGCCTGTATCGCGGGACGCATCACAACGGCACGACGATCCAGGCGATCCGCGCGCGAGCCGTCGACATCGCGCTCGACCGGCGGGTCGCGGTCGAGATCGACGGCGAGGTGGTCCACGCGAGCGAGATCGCGATCAAGATCCGCCCGGGCGCGCTCGCGGTGCTCACCGCGTGACCGATCAGCGGCGGCGGGTCCCGTCCGTCGATGCGGTGCTGCGCGCGTCCGGCGCGGTCGCCGCGGACCGGAAGCGCCTCGCCGGGGCCGTGCGCGAGGTCCTCGCGGACGCGCGGGCCGCCGCCACCGAGATCCTCGAGCCCGCCGCGTACGCCCGGCTGGCCCGCGAGCGCATCGCGAGGCGGGACGCGCCGACGCTCCGGCGGGTGATCAACGCCACCGGCGTCGTCCTCCACACGAATCTGGGCCGCGCCCCGCTGTCGGAGGCCGCGCTCGCGGCGATGCGCGACGCGAGCGGAACGGTGAGCGTCGAGTACGACCTCGAGCGCGGCGCCCGCGGCGAGCGGCACGGTCACGCGGCCGGGCTCATCGCGGAGCTCACGGGGGCCGAGGACGCGGTCGTCGCGAACAACGGCGCGGCCGCGGTGCTCCTTGCGCTCGCGGCGCTCGCCGCCAGGCGCGAGGTCATCGTCTCGCGCGGCGAGCTCGTGGAGATCGGCGGCGGCTTTCGGATCCCCGATGTGCTGGCACGGTCCGGCGCGAAGCTCGTCGAGGTCGGAACGACGAACCGGACCTACGTGCGTGATTACGCGAACGCGATCACCACGAGGACCGCCGCGATCCTTCGGGTGCACGCGAGCAACTTCGCGCTCCGCGGCTTCGTCGCGAAGGCCGCCTCGCCGGATCTCGCGAAGCTCGCGCGCGAACGCGGCGTCGCGTTCATCCACGATCTCGGCAGCGGGACGCTGCTCGACACCGCGCGGTTCGGGCTCGGACGCGAGGAGACGGTCCAGGAGGCCGTCCGCGACGGCGCCGACGTGGTGACGTTCAGCGGCGACAAGCTGCTCGGCGGGCCGCAGGCGGGCATCGCCGCGGGACGTGGCGACGCGATCGCGAAGCTGCGCACCCACCCGCTGATGCGCGCGCTTCGCCCGGACAAGCTCACCATCGCCGCGCTCATCGCGACCGTCGCCGCGTACCGGGACGGCACGGCCCTCGCGACCCTGCCGGTGTGGCGGCTCATCGCGGAGCCGCCGGCGAAGCTGGCCCGGCGCGCGAAGGCGGTCGCCGCGCGCCTCGAGGCCGCGGGCATCGCGGCGGCCGTGATCCCGACGATCTCCACCGTTGGGGGCGGCTCGCTGCCCGAGGAGACGCAGCCCTCGCGCGGCGTGGCCCTCGCCGCCGCATCGGCCGCGCGCGCGGTGGGCGCGCTGCGCCGGGCCGATCCGCCGGTGATCGCCCGGATCGTCGACGATCGGGTGGTGCTCGATCTGCGGAGCGTGCTGCCGGAGCAGGACGAGGACCTCGCGAACGCCGTCGTGGGCGCACTTGCGAAGTAGCGGGCCGTGCGAGACTCGCGCGGCGGAAAGTTGCGGAGGGAACGTATGAACCTCGAGATGCGCACCATCGCCACCGACGGAGCCCCGAAGGCCATCGGACCGTACAGCCAGGCGGTCGCGGCCGGCGAGCTGATCTTCTGCGCCGGTCAGGTCGCGCTCGATCCGGCGTCCGGTGACAGCGTGACCGGCGACGTGAAGGCCCAGACCGAGCGGGTCATCGACAACCTGACCGCCGTGCTGGCCGCCGCGGGCTCGGATCTGCGGCACGTCGTGAAGACGACCGTGTACCTGACCGACTTCAACGACTTCGCCGCGATGAACGAGGTGTACGCGAAGCGCTTCGGCGACCACCGCCCGGCGCGCGCGACGGTCGGCGTGTCCGCGCTCCCGAAGGGCCTCCGGGTGGAGATCGAATGCGTCGCGATCCGCGTCGGCTAGAGACCGACCGGCAGCCGCTCCCGCTGCGCGCGACCGGGATCGTCCTGGCCGCGTGGGTGATCGGCCTCGTCGTGCTCGCCTTCGTCGTGGTGCCCGCACTCTTCGCGACCTGCGGTGCCGCGACCGGCGTCCAATGACCGGCGAGGCGCCGATCCGCGTCGTCGGGACGGCCGGCCATGTCGATCACGGCAAATCGACGCTCATCCGCGCGCTCACCGGCATCGATCCCGACCGCCTGCGCGAGGAGCGCGAGCGCGGGATGACGATCGACCTCGGCTTCGCGTGGCTCACGCTGCCGGGCGGCGCGGATGTCGGCATCGTCGACGTCCCCGGCCATCAGGACTTCATCCGCAACATGCTCGCCGGCGTCGGCGGCATCGACGCCGTCGTGCTCGTCGTCGCGGCCGATGAAGGCGTGATGCCCCAGACCCGCGAGCACCTGGCGATCCTCGAGCTGCTCGGCGTCGACCGCGGCGTGGTCGCGCTCAGCAAGCGCGACCTCGTCGACGACGAGTGGGCCGCCCTCGTCCGCGCCGAGGTGCGCGCGGCACTCGCGCGGACGCCGCTGGCCGGCGCGCCGATCGTCGAGCTCTCGGCGACGTCGGGACGGGGTCTCGACGAGCTGCTCGCCGCGCTGGAGACGGTGCTCGGCGCGACGCCACCCCGGCGGGACCTGGCGCGGCCCCGCCTGCCCATCGATCGCGCATTCACGATGACCGGATTCGGCACCGTCGTGACGGGCACGCTCGTCGACGGGACGCTGCGGGTGGGGGACGAGATCGAGCTGTTCCCCGGCGGCCTCCGTGGCCGGATCCGCGGACTGCAGACCCATCGCCAGGCCATCGATGTCGCTCGGCCGGGCTCGCGCGTGGCGGCGAACCTCAGCGGCATCGAGAAGGAGGCGGTCGCGCGCGGCATGGTGCTGGCCCATGCAGGCGCTCTCGCGCCCACGGCGGTCCTCGGCGTTCGGCTGTCGCTCCTGCGCGACGCGAGCGGGCCGCTCGAGCACGACGACACGGTGCGGGTCCATGCCGGCACCGCGGAAGCGATCGCCCGCGTGGCCCTGCTCGAAGGGCATTCGATCGAGCCTGGCGCGAGCGCGTGGGTCCAGCTGCGGCTGGTGACGCCGCTCGCCGTCGCCGTCGGCGACCGCCTCGTCGTGCGGCGGCCCTCCCCGTCGGAGACCCTCGGCGGCGGCTCGGTGGCCGACACCAGTGGCGACCGGGCCCGGACCCGCGCGGACGCCGTCGCGGCGCTCGAACGGCGCAGCGCGCCGTCGCCGGCGGACCGGCTCCTCGCATCGTTCGACGTGCCGCGGACCCCGGCTGAGGCGGGCGAGCGAAGCGGCCTCGACGCGGCGGCCCGCGACGCCGCGTACGCGACGCTCGTGGCGGATGGTCGCGCGGTCGCGCTCGCCGACGCGGCCGTATCGCGCGAGGCTTTCGACGGCCTCGCCACCCGCGTGGAGCGCACGGTCGCGATGGCCCATCGCAGGGCGCCGCTGCGCGCGGGTGCGTCGCGCGAGGAGGTTCGGAGCGCGCTCGAGCTCGCCCCGAAGCGGTACGCCGCGCTCGTCGCCCGGCTCGTGGCGGACGGGCGTGTCGCCGAACGCGGGACCTCGCTCGCGATGCCGTCGCACCGGCCGACCCTCACCCCGGAGCAGGACGCGAGCTGGTCGAAGGCCCGCGCCGTCCTCGCCCGCGAGCCGCTGCAGCCACCGAGCGCGGCCACCCTCCAGCAGGAGTTCGGCATCGATCTCGACGTCCTCATGGCGCTCGCGGACCGCGGCGACGTCGTGCGCGTCGGGACCGATGGCGTCTTCCTGCCGGATGCGGTGGAGCGTTTCGGCGACGCGATCATCGACGCGCTGCGCGACGGTCCGATCACGGTCGCGAAGGCTCGCGATCTCACCGGATCGAGCCGGAAGCACGTGCTCCCGTTGCTACAATTCCTCGACGATCACGGCCTCACGCGCCGCGTGGGCGATGACCGAGTCCTCATCCACGATCCGGCGACCAGCCACGAGCAGCTCCGCCGGGCGATCCGCCGTGTTCCCGCGCGCACAGGGGAGGCCGAATGAAGTTCCGTGCCGCACGCGCCGCCGACGCCGCGCAGGCCGACGCCACGATCGTTCCGCTGTTCGACGACAAGGAGGCTCCGCGGTCGCTCCCGCGGGCCAAACGCACGATCGTCGAGCGCCTGGCCGGCGAGCGCGGCGCGGCGACCCTCTACAACGTCTTCACCCACGTCGGCGGCGAGCGGGACGGCCGCATCGTCATCGTCGGTGCCGGCAAGCGTGCCGAGTACGACGCCGAGCGGGCCCGGAACATCGCGAGCGCCGGCATCAAGTCGCTCTGGCGGACCGACGCGAAGACCGTCGCCATCCACGTCGACGCCACGGCGATCGGCGAGCCGCGGGCCGCGCAGGCCGCGGTCGAAGGCGCGCACTTCGCGATGTGGCGCCCCGAGGCCCATCGCAGCAAGCCGGAGGACCGCCGGCTGCCGCCGCTCACGACCGTGACGATCGTGGTCGAGGGGAACGTCCGGGACGCGCTGCGCCGCGGCGACGCCGTCGGCCGGGCGGTGAACACCGCCCGCCGGATGGCCAACGAGCCGGCGAACAAGATGACCCCGACGATCGTCGCCCAGGAGGCCCGCGCGCTCGCGAAGGAGGCCGGCCTCGACATCGAGGTGCTCGACCGGAAGAAGTGCGAGAGCCTCGGGATGTTCAGCTATCTCTCCGTCGCGCAGGGCAGCCATCAGCCGCCGCAGTTCATCGTGCTCCGCTACCGCGGGCGCGGCGGGACGGGCTACGACCTCGGGATGGTGGGGAAGGGGATCACCTTCGACTCCGGCGGGATCTCGATCAAGCCCGCCGAGGGCATGCATCACATGAAGGCCGACATGACCGGGGCGGCCTCGGTCATCGCGGCGATGACCGCGATCGGCACCCTGAAGCCGAAGGTGAACGTCATCGCGGTGGCTCCCTGCACCGAGAACCTGCCGGGCGGTGGCGCGACCAAGCCCGGCGACGTGTTCACGAGCATGAGCGGCAAGACCGTCGAGGTCATCAACACCGACGCCGAGGGCCGGCTCGTCCTGGTGGATGGGATCACCTACGTGCAGCGCGAGGGCGCGACGCGGGTCGTGGACGTCGCGACGCTCACCGGCGCCATCGCGATCGCGCTCGGCAACCACTTCAGCGGTCTCTTCGGCAAGCCGGACGCGTTCGTCGCCGAGGTCCGCCGCGTCGGCGGCGAGGCGGGGGATCGCCTCTGGCCGATGCCGCTCACCGACGAGTACCGCAACGAGATCAAGAGCGACATCGCCGACATCACGAACAGCGCCGGCCGCGACGGTGGCGCGATCAAGGCGGCGGCGTTCCTCGACGCCGCGGTCGAGCGGGGCACCGAATGGGCGCACCTCGACATCGCCGGGACGTTCTGGAGCGACCGCGACCGCTCCCACGCGCCGAAGGGTCCGCAGGGACCGTCGGTCAGGACGCTCGTCGCCCTCGCGGAGCGCTACGCGCACACCTAGGATAGAACGGATGAGCGAATCCGTTCTGGTGGTCGGCGCCGGTCTCGCGGGCTCCGAGGCGGCGTGGCAGCTCGCGCGGCGCGGCATCGCCGTCGAGCTGCTGGAGATGCGGCCGCTCAAGACGACGCCGGCCCACCGCACCGGACGGCCGGCCGAGCTCGTCTGCACCAACTCGTTCAAGTCGGACGTGCCCGAGGTCGCCGCGGGCCTCCTCAAGGAGGAGCTGCGCCAGCTTGGCTCGCTCGTCCTGCGCGCGGCCGATGGCGCCCGCGTGCCGTCGGGGCAGGATCTGAGCGTCGACCGCGACGCCTTCGCCGCGGCCGTCGAGGCCGGCCTCGCCGAGGCCGGCGTCCACCGGGTCGCCGGCGAGCTCACGGCGATCGATCCCGACCGGACGACGATCGTCGCGACCGGACCGCTGACGTCGCCGGAGCTCGCGGCCGCGATCGAGCGGCTCACCGGTCAGGAGCACCTGCACTTCTACGACGCGGCCGCGCCGATCGTGGTGGGGGAGTCGCTCGACCAGAGCGTCATGTTCAAGGCCTCGCGCTATGGGAAGGGCGGGGACGCGTACCTCAACATCCCGCTCGACCGCGAGCAGTACGAGGCCCTGATCGCGACCCTCGTCTCGGCCG